>CAZWTH010000184.1:0-9626 GCA_964636715.1 uncultured Solibacteraceae bacterium
GTAATCGTATTCGCTTCGATGATGACGTTGCGGGCGTCGGAAAGAACCTTGCCCGTCGCCAGTTCCACTTCGATCATGCGGTGCGGCATCAGGACGCCGTTCGTCGGCTGGTAATCGAGAATTCGTCCTTCGGTTGTGACGGCCGCGCCGAAGGCATGAATCGGCGCCGAGCCTCGCCCCGCGACGATCATGAAGCTTTCGGTATCGACAAACAGGTACTTCTGGAATCCGTCGCTCAGCGTGACGAAGATTTTGTAGCAGTCCTTGCCGTCGATCTTCTCGGTTCCCTGCAACTCGAGTTTGGTCCCGTTTTCCTGGTAATCGACCAGCGAATCGTGCAGGAACTCGGCGGTGTGGCGCGTGGCCGCCGCGGCGGCGCCCACGGTCCGGATCGTGACGCCCGGATCACCGTAGTATTCCCAGGCGCTGCCATCGAATCCTTCCCGGAGGTCCGGATTCGGATTGGCGGGATCGCCGATCACCTGGTAGTAAGGCCGCAGGAACGCCATGTAATTCCGCGCAACGATCGGCGTCCCCGGCGGAATTTCCCCACCCTCGTGATACATGCCGCGGATCACGAGCGACTTCAGGGCGTGAATCTTCTCGATCCCGCCGATGGCATCGACGTGCTTCTGGACAATCTGCTCAATCGTCCGGGTTTGCTGGGCGAACGCCGCGGCGGCGAGGCCAAAACCCACAGCGAGGCAGGCGGGAATTCGAAATGACATGAATGCTTAGACGGCGCATGCCGCGCGCGTTAGCCGTTTAAATTCCGGGAGTGTTTTTCGAGCAGCGCGTCCAACACCGCACGCGATTCATATCGGTCGAATGAACCTCCAGCCAATCTGGCGCAGCGCTAATCCAGTCTCGAACAGCGAGGAGCGCGGGTGGGTCGGAAAGTTCATCTCTCACCGCGACCGGAATGTCCGCGATGACCAAACGCACGGGTTAGATTCCGAGATCCTTCAGGGCCTGGCGTTCCCGCTCAAAATCTTCAATCGTATAGTCGTGGCAGATGCCGTGACCCTTCAGAAAACCATCCAGCTCAACTCGCGCCAGGCCCAGCATCCGGCGCAATTGCGTCTCGGAGATATGCCCCGCACGCAGCTCTTCCAGAGCGAACGCCTCCAGGGCGCGGCGGGAGAGGTCCGGTCCGGCCTCAGCGAGGCGGCTTGCCACGTCGTCCGGGATTTCTGCGGTCAGTTGCATGGGCTTCCCTGAATGCTCCTTCAGGATAGCGGACCACAGGGGATACCGTGTAGTATCATAGAGTTTCACTCAAAAAGAGATTTACCCACCAGAAGGTCCCCGATATGCAGAATGCGTTGTTACAGAAGTACATCAATAAGAACCTGCGCGCGAAGCCCGTGTCGTTCCGGCCCGGCGATACCATCCGTGTGCACGTGAAGATCAAGGAAGGCGATAAGGAACGCCTGCAGGCGTTCGAAGGCGTCCTGATCGCCCGTAACAACTCCGGAATCAGCGAGACCATTACTGTCCGCAAGGTCAGCTTCGGCCAGGGCGTGGAGCGTATTTTCCCCCTGCACGCGAATGTTGTGGACCACATCGACTTTGTCCGCACCGGCAAGGTGCGCCGCGCGAAGCTGTACTACCTGCGCGGACTCAAGGGCAAGGCCGCCCGTCTGAAAGAACGCGCCGAATAGCTGTTTTCTCTCCCCATCTTCGATGCCCAACGAACTCCAGGCACGCCGCAGGAAAGCGAGTCTGGACCCCGAGGATGAGGGACGCGGCCGTCCCAAACGCCGCTGGAAGTGCCAGGCCAACACCGAACAGGAACTGCGAGCCCGCGGTTTCCGCTTCATCGCGGGCGCGGATGAAGTGGGCCGCGGTTCGCTTTTTGGCGCGGTGGTGGCCGCCGCCGTGATCCTCTCGCCCGAGTCCCCCATACGCGGCCTCAACGACAGCAAACAGATCGAACCGGAACGCAGGGAAGTTCTGGCCGACCGCATCCGCGAGCGCGCACTGGCGTGGGCTGTAGCCGCAGTGGACGCATCCACCATCGACCGCATTAACATTTACCAGGCATCACGCCTCGCCATGAAGACCGCCGTGCTGGATCTCAATCCGGCGTCTGACTTTGTGCTGGTGGATGCCGTACCGCTCGATCTCGCACTGCCGCAGCAGCCACTGATACAAGGCGATGAACGCTGCCACGCCATCGCGGCCGCGTCCATCATCGCCAAGGTCTATCGCGACAAACTGATGTGCGAGTGGGACGGGCACTATCCCGAATACGGGCTGGCGAGCCACAAAGGCTACCAGACGCCGGAACACATGGCAGCGATCCGCAAATACGGCCCGACGCCCCTGCACCGCTTCAGCTTCGAGCCGGTTCGGGCCGCGGCTTTTCATTCCCCGATGGCGCAGGATCGGCAGATGGAGATGTTCGCCGTCTGAACGGCGTGGCATGACTCCCGAATCTCCGCATCCCGAGCAGGAGGTCACGACGCCGGCGCCATCACAGACGCCGGAGCTATCGCCGCGCTTCAAATGGCTGCAGCGGGTCACGGCGCTGTTGTGGGTTGTCTTCTGCCTCTATCTGGGTCTCTTCCTGCTGATTTATCCGTGGACCGACAACTGGAGCGGGAACTATTTTTCCTGGATCGGTCCCATGCAGTGGCAACCGGCCTGGCATGAAATCTGGACCAACGGCTTTACGCGCGGCGCGGTGAGTGGATTGGGCGTGCTCAATATCTGGATCGCGCTGGCGGAGGCGCTGCGCATGTACATCGGCAATCCGAACCGCGAATCGTAACGCGCTACGAGTGGCTCATCAGAAACCACAGGATGATCAGAATCCCCGGTACGCCCAATAGCCAGGCAAACAAGTACTTCATCTCAACCTCCTCTTAGGCAGCAGCGTCCCGCATGAGGTGAATCACGAGAAAAACAACGGCCAGCGCCAGCAAAACGTGGATGCCGGCCGAAGCCACGTGAAACGCCAGCCACGAAACAGCCCAGGCTGCCAGAAGCAGGAAAAATAAAACGAGAAAGGCAAAATTCGCGAGAACTCTCATAGTCTTCTCGCTGTTGCCGGTGCAATCAAGAGACCAATTTTCCCCGAATCCGCTGGCTGCATAGTACAATCAAATGACTGGGTAGTCAGTATGGCCCTCGCGGGTAAAAGCAAACAGGACATCGTCTCCGAATTCCGCTGCGCCGAGATCCTGGCGGCGGCGCGCAAAGTGTTTGCAACGAAGGGATTTCGGGACGCCACGGTGGACGATATCGCCGCTGAGGCCGGAATTGCCAAGGGTACGGTTTATCTCTACTACCCCTCCAAGAAGGAAATGTATCTGGCGGCGCTCAAACAAGGGCTGGAAGAGCTTCGGCAGCGAACGGGAGCCGCCATGCAGGCCGCCGCGGGCGCTCAGGCGAAGCTTCGGGCTTTCGTGAGAACCCGCATGGAGTACGCCGAAGCCAATCGCGATTTTTTCCGAATCTATCACTCGGAATTCGGCAATCTAACGAACGACAGTGAATTTCAGCAGCTTTATCTGCAGCAGGCCAAAACACTGGAGGCCGTCTTGCAGGCTGCGGCGAAGAAGGGCGAGATCCGGCGTATCCGGGCCGATTTCTCCGCCTTTCTCATCTACGACATGGTGAAGAGCGTCATGATACAGCGCCTGCTCGGGCGCTCCACAGCGCGTCTCGACGATGACATCGAGAGCCTGACCGAGCTCATCTGGAAAGGAATTGCCGTATGAAACGGAGTTGGGGCGTGTTGCTGGCCGCGGTGGCGTTCGCCGGCGCGCTGAGCGCGCAGGATCGCTTCTCAGGGAGCGTCGCCGCCGGTACAGCAACACCCGAGGCGCTGCACCTTTCTCTGGCGGACGCGATCGCCCGCGGGATGAAAACCAATCTGGGCGCGCTGCTCGCGAATCAGGATGTCCGCTCGGCCGAGGCCGCGCGTAAACTGGCGTTGAGCCGGCTGCTTCCGAATGTCACAGGCAACGTGAGCGAAGAATCGCAGCAGATCAATCTGGCCGCGTTTGGACTGAGTTTGCCGGGTTTTCCCAAAATCGTGGGGCCATTCGGATTGAGCGACGCGCGCGCCAGCGCCACTGCGCCGATTCTGAACTTCCAGTCGATCTACAACAATCGCGCCGCATCCGCCGATCAGAAAGCGGCTGGGCTCTCGGCGCAGGATGCCCGCGACATGGTGGCGCTCGTCGTCACGGGACTTTATCTGCAGGTTGGGACCGCCGCCAGCCGCATCGATACCGGCGTGGCGCAGGTCAAAGCCGCGCAGGCCACTTACGATCAGGCAAACGACTTCCGTACCAACGGCGTGGTTCCGGCGATCGAAGTTTTGCGCGCACAGGTGGAATTGCAGACGCAGCAGCAGCGTCTCATCTCATACCGCAACGATGAGGACAAGCTCAAGCTTCGTCTTGCCCGCGCGATTGGACTGCCCGACGGACAGACTTTCGATATCACCGATACCATTCCCTTCACCGCCGCGCCTTCGCTCACTCTCGATGACGCGATTCAGCGCGCTTTATCGGCGCGCGCCGATTATCACGCCGCCGAAGAACGGGTGAAGGCCGGCGAACTCTCGATCAAAGCCGCCGGAGCCGGCGCATTGCCATCCGCCGAATTCGACGGCAACTACGGCGATATCGGGCCTTCCTTCGCGAACTCTCACGGCACGTTCGCCGCTACGGTCGGCCTGCGAATTCCCATTTTTCAGGGCGGACGCGTGAAGGCGGAAGTGCAGCAGGCCGACGCCGAGCTCGAACGCCGCCGCGCCGAACTGGCCGATCTGCGCGGCAGGATCTCTTACGAAATTCGCGCCGCTTATCTGGACCTTGCGTCGGCGGGCGAACAAACGAAAGTCGCCGCCAATACGGTCAGTCTGGCGGAGCAGCAGCTCACGCAATCGCAGGATCGTTTTTCAGCGGGCGTGGCGGACAACCTGGAAGTCGTGCAGGCGCAGGAAGCCGTCGCGACCGCGCACGAAAACTACATTTCGAGTCTCTATGCCTATAACGCGGCCCGCGCAACGCTGGGCCGTTCCATTGGAAACGCGGAGAAGACAATCCCGTCGCTTCTCCAGGGAGGAACGCAGTAATGCCTGAAGTGGCAGAACAACAACGCGGAGGAGCGCCAGCCCCGGCGCCGCCGCAGACACCGGAACAGCCGGAGAAAAAAGGTGGGCTCTCGTCCGCCGTGAAGTGGACTATCGCCGTCGTCATCCTGATCGCGCTCGCGATCGGCGGATTTCTGTATTGGTCGTACGCATCGGTGCGCGAATCCACGGATGACGCCCAGATCGATGGCCACATCTACCCCGTGAGCGCGATGATCGACGGCACAATTTCCGATGTTCTCGTGGAGAACAATCAGTTCGTCCAGGCCGGCGCCGTGCTTGGCCACATCGACCCGCGCTACTATCAGGCCGCGGTCGATAAGGCTCGCGGCGACCTGGCCGTTGCCTCGGCGATCGCGAAGGAAAACCGGACCGGCGTTCCCATCGCGACTATCAACACGTCCACCACTCTCAGCGGCGCCGAAGCCGCGGTGGCGGAGCAGAACGCGAAGATCGCGACGGCAGAACGGCAGGTATCCGCCGCCAGTGAGCGGCTCGCCACCGCGCAGGCCCGCGTGCGCGAAATCCAGGCGACCGCCGCGAAAGCGAACAGCGATCTGGACCGCATGAAGCCGCTCGTCGCCAAAGAGGAAATCTCGCGTCAGCAGTATGACGCGGTGGTTGCCGCCGCGGCGAATGCGAACGCCGCCGTCGATTCGGCGCAGAGCCAGGTGAAGGAAGCCCAGCAGGGCATCTCGGTGGCGCAGGCCCAGCTCGATCAGGAACGCGCGCACATGCCGGAAGTGCAGGCGCGCGTCGCGGCCGCGCAATCCGGACCGCAGCAGGTGGCGGCGAGACAGGCGCAGGCGGAATCCGCCGTCGCCGGCGTGCAGCAGAAGGAAGCCGCGCTTGCGCAGGCCGAAATCGATCTTGGCTATGCCGTACTGCGCGCGCCCATTGCGGGCCGCGTGAGCCAGCGCAACATGGAAGTGGGACAGACGGTGGCGAAGGGGCAGCCGCTCGTTTCCATCGTGCCGCTGAATGATCTCTGGGTCACGGCGAATTTCAAAGAGAGCCAGTTGAAGAACATGCACCCGGGGCAGCCGGTGGATATCGACGTGGACGCGTACGGCAAGACGTACAAGGGCCATGTGGAATCGATCGCCGCGGCGACGGGCGCGCGCTTCAGCCTGCTGCCGCCGGAAAACTCGACGGGTAATTACGTGAAGGTGGTGCAGCGCGTACCCGTGCGCATTTTCTTCGAGCCGAATCAGGACCCCGATCACAGACTGCGTCCCGGCATGTCCGTCACGCCGACTGTTCTGACGAAGTAACAGATGTCTTCCGGAAAAGGCGCGGCACACGAGCCGCCGCACATCAATCCGTGGATTGTGGCGATCGCCGTCATGCTCGGCACCTTCATGGAGGTGCTCGACACGACCGTGGTGAACGTGTCGCTGCCGCATATTGCCGGCAGCCTCTCCGCCACTATTGACGAGGCGACGTGGGTCATCACGTCGTATCTGGTCGCGAACGCGATGATCCTGCCGATCACCGGCTGGCTCGCGAACTATTTCGGCCGCAAGCGCCTCCTGATGCTCTCGGTCACCAGCTTCACCGCGACATCCATTCTCTGCGGCATGGCTCCCTCGCTGCCGATGCTGATTTTCTTTCGCGTCATTCAGGGCGCGGCGGGCGGCGCTCTTCAGCCTCTGTCTCAGGCGGTGCTGCTCGAATCGTTCCCACCCGATCAGCGCGGCAAAGCCATGGGCTTCTGGGGACAAGGCATCGTCGTCGCGCCCATCATCGGTCCGGTGCTCGGCGGCTGGCTCACGGACACCTATAGCTGGCGCTGGGTCTTCTACATCAATATCCCTGTGGGCATCGCGGCTATTATCATGACCTCGCTGTTCATCTTTGATCCGCCCTACATCCGGCGCGTATCGTCGCGCATCGATTACTGGGGCATGGGCATGCTCGCCGTCGGCATTGGCGCGCTGCAGATCATGCTCGATAAGGGTCAGGAACAGGACTGGTTTTCGTCCCGCTGGATCACTGCGCTGCTGGTCATTGCCATCATTTCCACCGCCGCCTTTATCGCGCGCGAACTGATCACAGACCATCCCGTGGTCCAGTTGCGCGTCTTCAAAGACCGCACCTACAGCACCGGCGTTTTTCTGATGACGCTGCTGGGCTTCGTACTGTATGGCAGCTTGGTGCTGCTTCCCATCTGGATGCAGACGCTGCTCGGCTATCCGGCCGTGGAGGCGGGCATCGCGCTTGCCCCACGCGGTATCGGATCGTTTATCGGGATGACGGTCATCGGCCGTATCATGAACAAGTTCGATCCGCGAAAATTTCTGTCGTTCGGTCTGCTGATTGGAGCTTTGACGCTCTGGCAGTTCTCGCGGCTTAATCTCAACGCGGGCTATTGGGATTTCTTCTGGCCTCAGTTCGTGCAGGGAATTTCGCTCGCGATGCTGTTCGTCCCACTCACCACGGTTTCGATGTCGAATATTCCGCGCGAGGCCATGGGCAACGCCACGAGCATGTTCAATCTGCTGCGCAATCTTGGCGGCGGCATCGGCATCGCGGGAGTCAGCACGCTGGTGACGCGATTCTCGCAGAAGCACATCAACATGCTTGGCGCGAACGTAACGGCGTTCAATCTGAAAGCGCAGGCCCTGCTCGCCAAACTGCAGGCCGGGCTCGCTCACAGTTCGGGGCGCTATCTCGCGCAGAAGCGCAGCTACGGCGTACTGTTCGGCCTGATCGAACGGCAGGCCACTATGCTGTCTTACGTCGACGTGTTCCAGTTACTGGCGTTCATCTTTCTGGGGATGATTCCGCTCGTCCTGCTGATGAAGCGGCCGCAACACGGGATGAAGCCTGCGCCTGGCGGCCATTAGCGTTACATTCGCGGGACGGCTCGATACAATACCGTGCATCCATGTCGACCTTTCTGCTCATTCATGGCGCCTGGCACGGGGCGTGGTGCTGGCGCACGGTAATGCCCCTTCTCGAAGACAGCGGCCATAGAGTCCTGGTGCCGGATTTGCCGGGACATGGGGACGACGAAACGGACCCCGCGACCGTCACGCTCGAGACCTACGCGAACCGTATTTGCGACGTGGCGTCCGCGAGCAATGAACCGGTGATTCTGGTTGGACACAGCATGGGTGGAATCGCGATTACGCAAGCCGCGGAGAACTGTCCGGGGCGGATTCGGACTCTCGTCTACCTGAGCGCGTTCCTGCCGCGCAGCGGGGACTCGCTGAACACCTGGGCGTCGCAGGATCGGGAGAGTATGGTCAATCTATCGACTATAGATCCACTCCCGGATGGGACTCTTCGTTATAAGCCGGAATATGCTCGTGAAGCGTTTTACGGAAATTGCGCCGGCGAAGACGCGGCCTTCGCGCAGTCACGGCTGATTGCCCAACCTGGCGCACCCCTCGGCGCGCCGGTCGCAACATCGCCGGAGGGCTGGGGCCGAATCCCGCGCCATTATATTGAGTGCGGGCGCGATCGCGCTATTACCCTCAGCCTGCAGCGGGAGATGCAGAAGTACTCGCCGTGCCGTCAGACGTTTTTCATCGATACGGATCATTCCCCGTTTGTCTCCGCGCCGAACGAGCTTGCCCGTATTCTCGGAGAGATTGCAGGGTGAGTTGCCGGCAATCCCCGAAGATCTGTATCGACAGGCTACCCAGGTCGCGGCAGCCGAAAACGTCTCTGTTGACAATCTATTCGCGTCGGCCTTAGAAGAACGCCTGCTCGGACTCGAAAGACTGAAAGAAAAAGCGTCGCGCGGCAGCTACGAGAAGTTCCTCCGCGTGATGTCGAACGTTCCCCCCGGCTCGCCGCCGAACAACTCCACATCGGCCGCCTGAACGACATCGGCGGCTCGATCTTCTCAGGCCTCGGGCCGTTTCGGCGTTTCCGCGAGCCCGGTCAGACGTACAGTTCCATCCGGGAAGTTGGCCCTGATTTCCAGCTCGCCGCCCATCGCCTTCACAAAATCCGCGAGCGTGCTCACGTACATATCCGTGCGGCGCTCCAGTTGAGAGATGCCGGATTGATCCTTCTTCATGATGTGAGCCAGATGCTCCTGTGTAAGCGCCCGCGCTGAGCGCAGCCGCTGTAAGGGCATTTCCTCGATTAGCTTTTTCACCCGTGCGTCGCTTGCCGCGATTCGGGCATGCCCCATTTTCTTTTCGAGTTCACGAAAGTTCTTCCGTGGCATGTTAAATCAGGCCCTCCTTTTTCAGTTCCTTCAAGTGCTCACCGTAAAGACGATCCGCAATCGGCACGAACGTCTCATACCACCGGTTATTCCCCGTCTTATCGCCGCCAATCAGCAGAATGCCGGTACGTAGCGGATTAAAAGCATACTAGTACTCTGAACGGGCGCCCTCCGTGCTGTATTCGCAATTCGCGCATATGAGAATGCGCAGATCCCACCACACCCGACGACCACGGGAATGGGAGAGAAACACCATATTGACGCAACAGTTCCACTCCATCACGTACCGTGTCCTGCTCGCCTGGCGGGAGACTTTCCCACCAGTCG
>CAZWTH010000185.1:0-16392 GCA_964636715.1 uncultured Solibacteraceae bacterium
AAATATCCCGCCGTCTCTTCGATGCCTGTAACCTCATATTCAGGCAAACCCATCACCGCCTCTGATCTGATCAAAACTTTCCTCGCAAGTCTGTTTTTATCAGTCAGAGGCCGGGTTTGCCCCCATTAACGAGCTAGAGCCGGGTTAATCTCCCGAGGCCTTTTTGTTTGCGGAATGCCCGCCAGAATGCCCACCCTGGGCCTCTTCAGAAGATTCCAGTTCCCGCTCAATACCAGACAGGAGCCTCGATAGCGTGATATCGAGAACTGTGAGCAGCGTTTGAACCGTCAGGTTGCGCTCTCCGCGTTCAATCCCTCCCATATGACGCCTCGCCGCTCGGCGATTTCCGCAAGACTCCCCAGGAGGGCGTCTTCCAGGTAAACCGGGACGCGAAGCTTCATTTTCGGCTGGAAGAATTTGCCTCGCGTACCGGTTGAAACATCAATTTCTTTGTCGAGTGGATCTTCGTTGTTGATTGACCTTGCTCATAACTCTGCCGTTCGAAATTCCCTGCCTCGCGCGCCGAAATAATGCGGGCATGCGCGCTCGAATCGCCGGTGTCAGTCCCGTACTCAACTCTACACGGCGGGATGGTTTTCGTTTCTGTTCACATATGTACTATGTTCACGTTTCATGTACAATTAGAGTATGTGGACAAGAGAGGCGCGGGATCGCGAAATCCTCGACGCCGCACGGACGGCTCTGCTCCGCACGGCCGGTCTGGACGCCGCGGTTTGCAAGGATACGCCAGACAAAACGATTCTGGAAATTACCGCCCATCGCAAAAAGAGGCGATTCGCAGCCAATATTCAGACAGTCGAACGCTTTACCGTCCCCGCCGCCGTGAAGGCGATCGCGCAGCGAGGCGAATATCCCACGCTTCTGGTCGCTCCTTACATAACCCGGGAAATGGCAAAGCGTTGCCGCGAACTCCACCTCCCCTTCATTGACGCCGCGGGAAACGCGTTGATCGAGACGCCGGAATTGTTCCTCTACGTCACCGGGGAGCCACGGCCAGAGACACCCCGGCAACAGACATTTCGGGCATTAAATCCAGCGGGTCTTCAGATCGTATTCGCGCTCCTCTGCAACCAGGATCTTGTTTGCACGAATTACCGGGAGATTGCGCAGCGCGCAGGCGTGGCGCTCGGAACCGTGGGGCCGGTCATCAAGGATCTGGAACGGAGAGGCTACCTGCGATACCAGAACGAGAAAACGCCGAGGATGATGCATCACGAGAAGCTTCTGCAGGAATGGATCACGCATTATCCGGTAACGCTTCGCCCGAAATTGCATGCCCACCGATTTCGCGCCGGCATCGAACCGCTGCGTCAGATGGACCTTGCGCCACTACATGCGCTCTGGGGAGGCGAACCGGCGGCAGAACGGCTCACTCATTACCTGAAGCCCGCACACTACACAATTTACGCGGAACAGCCGATTACAAAGCTTGTAGCGGCCGGGAGGATGGCGGCCGATGCGGCGGGTAATGTAGAAATTCTGGACCGATTCTGGAATTTCGCGCCTGAACCAGCCCATCCGGACGTCGCGCCGCCAATACTGGTTTACGCGGATTTGTTGGCCACAAACGATCCGCGAGATCTCGAGACGGCCCGGATGATCCATGAGCAGCACATCGTTCCCGCTATTGCGTAAAGCTCTCCGGCCGATTGATCCGTTGATCGTCCGGGTGCTCAGGCGCGTTGACCGAGTGGCCCGGAACGCGGGAATCCCGTACTTCATTGCCGGAGCGACAGCGCGGGATCTGATTCTCGTCAACGTTTATGGAATGTGGGCGGGCCGGTCAACGCGCGATATCGATTTCGGAGTCGCGGTGGAGAGTTGGGAGCAGTTCTCAAGCCTGCGGGACGGGCTGACCGCTGGCGGCGAGTTCGAAGCGTATCCCCACGCGTTGCACCGGCTGGCCTGGAGGGACGAACAGATGGAATTTCCAATGTTTGTCGATCTTATCCCTTTTGGCGGTGTGACTTCGGCCGACGGCCACATCCTCTGGCCTCCAAAGAATGACGTGGCGATGAACGTTGCCGGTTTTGAAGAGGCGCTTGCGTCTTCCATCCTCCTGGCCGTGGAAGATAAATTGGGCGTCCGGGTTGCGTCCGTGCCCGGACTGACGATGCTCAAACTCGCGGCATGGGCAGATCGTGGCAATACGACAACGAAGGACGCAATCGATCTCTTCCAACTCGTCTCAACATACGCTCATGCGGGAAATCTGGACCGGCTCTACGATGAGGCCATATCCATACTTGAGGCCGCTGAGTTCGACGTGCAAATGGCTGGCGCTCAATTACTTGGCCGAGATGTGAGCCTGATTTGTCCGGCGTCCATGGAGGATATAGTGCGGCGTTTAGTCCGCGACGACGCGACTTTTGAACGGCTAAGCGATCAGGCCGTGAATTCTAAGCTGGATTCTGACGCGAACCTCGCGAGAAAGCTTCTGCAACTCTTCCGCCGGGGCTTGGCCTCCGGCACGCTTATCTACCCTTAATCCCATGCAGCTACAGTACTTCGCCTCAGTACTACCCAGCAAATTGGTACTCTACAGAGGAACGGAATCCCCGCATTACGTGTTATGCTTCACACGAGGCAAGAAAAAAACAAATGACTAAACTCATTGCAATGTTGCTGATCGGAGCCGCGGTTTCGGGGGCCGCTTTTGGGTCGTATACTGGTGGCGCGCCCGAAATTGACGTGAATAGCGGGTTGGGCGCTTTGACGCTGCTCTCCGGCGCGGTGATGGTTCTCCGTTCGCGTTACCGGAAATAGAATTTCCTCATCTGGCGCGGCCTGCGATAGAGGACGCTCCGCTATATTGATTCATTGCGGACTCTATCGCAGCGTGCCGCTCTTGCCGGGCTAATTCCCCGTATCGTCCTGCTTGCCGTCATTTTGACGGTCGAGTTGGGGTGGGCTTCTCTGGCATTTGACGGGGCAACTCTCGTCGGCCAGCCCGGAATTCTCACCCACCTTCTGGCCGCCTGGGCCTCTCGCTTTGTCCGATTCCTCTTTGTATTCCTGGCAATCACTGCCACCTTTTCTTTTCTCGACCGCCGCGATCGGCTAACCGCACTCTCCCGGACCATTGGCTCCCTGCCCCTGGGCTGGCTTTGGTTCGCCGTCCATCTGACCACAGTGGCCATATGCGGCTGGAGCGGTTCCCTGCTTTACGGACGCCGTTCGGATTCTCCCGATCTTCTCGTTGCGACGGCACTTGTCTCCGCCACGGCCGCGGCGGTTGCGGTGGGTCTCTGGACAATTCCGGCGGGCGTCTGGAAACGCCTCCTCGCGATTCCGGGGAGAATCTGGGGGTTCGGCGCAGCGGCGGGTATAGCGGTCATTCTGGGACAGGGCGTCATCGAGAAGCTTTGGCGGCCGCTTTCGAAGATCACCTTCGCCATCGTCCAGATCCTGCTCCGTCCGATCGCCAACGTAACAGTGGATCCTGCTCAGCTCAGTCTGAGCAAGGGCGACTTCCGGATCTACATCGCTCCCGAATGTTCCGGGCTGGAAGGAATGCTCCTCCTTCTGCTGATCGGCGGATTGTGGCTGATCGTCTTCCGGAAGGAATGCCGGTTTCCCCAGGCCCTCCTGCTGCTGCCCGTGGGAGCGCTGATTCTGTTTTTTCTGAATTCGGTGCGGATCGCGGCCCTGATTCTGATCGGGATCGCCGGCGCCGAGGAAATCGCCGTCAAAGGCTTCCACTCACAGGCGGGATGGATTTCATTCAACGCCGTCTCCCTGGGACTCTGCGTAGCTGCGCAGCGGATGCCGTGGTTTTCGAAACGGCCCCGCACAGAGAAGCCAGCCCGCAGCATGACCGAGGCGTATCTGCTCCCGTTCCTCGCCATTCTGGCCGCCGGAATGGCGGCGCGCGCGACGTCCTCTGACTTCGAATGGACGTATCCGCTGCGTTTCCTCGCCCCGCTGGCGGTTTTCTGGTTCTACCGGCGGTCGTATCGTGGGATCGATTGGCGGTTTTCGCCGGGCGGCGGGATGTGGATCGGGATCGCGGCGGGCGTGCTGGTTCTGGCGTTGTGGGTCGGGGTGGATATGGCGAGCGGCACGCCGGCGGCGGGCATGCCGAAGAAACTGCACGACGCCACGCCGGGTTTACGGGTCTTCTGGATCACGGTGCGGGCACTGGCGGCGATCGTCACCGTTCCGATTGCGGAAGAACTGGCGTTTCGCGGATATCTGATCCGCCAGATCATGTCGAAAGAGTTCGAAAAGCTGCCGCCTACCGCGTTCTCATGGCCGGCGCTGATCGTTTCATCGGTCGTATTCGGGCTGCTGCATGGCGGCCGATGGATTGCGGGCGTGGCGGCTGGTCTGATCTACGCCCTCGTCTATGTTCGGAAGGGACGGATCGCGGATTCAATCCTGGCGCACGCGGTCACCAACGCCCTGCTCGCCGCGATGGTGGTGTTCGGCGGCGCGTGGCAATACTGGTAGCACGCGATAATGAAGTGATTGCCTGAACTGACGTCCAACGCCCTTGCCGCGCTGGAACTTCTCGAATGGCTGGCGGCGGATCACGACCGCCTGCAGCAGTTTTCCCCGGAAGAACGCGAGCGGTTCCACAAAGCGATTGCGCAGCTCTATAATCCGGATCCCAAAACCCGCCGCGCCATGCTGAAGGCCGCCGAACGGGAGCGCTCGGCGAAGCGGCTGGAGCGCGTCGACTCCGTGCTCCATGAGACTGGAATCCGCGCCCTGCGGCGCAAGCCCGTTTTCACCACGCCGAACTATTTCCCTCCGCCAGAAGAAGAACAGCCGGACGCGCGCGACACCGGCGCGCCCGAAGCGCACCATTGCTACATCTGCAAACAGCACTATTCCGAAATTCACCATTTCTACGATCAGATGTGTCCGGAATGCGCGGCGTTCAACTTCGCCAAGCGTTCGGAGCTGGCCGATCTGCGCGGTCGCGTGGCGCTGCTGACCGGCGGACGAGTGAAGATCGGCTACCAGGCCGGCATCAAACTCCTGCGATGCGGCGCGACCCTGATCGTGACCACCCGCTTCCCGCGCGATGCCGCCATGCGGTACGCCAAAGAAGCGGACTTCGCCGAATGGGGCGACCGGCTGAAAATCTTCGGTCTCGACCTGCGCCATACGCCGAGCGTGGACGCGCTTGCCCGTCACCTGACGGCCACTCTGCCCCGGCTCGATTTCATCGTGAACAATGCGTGCCAGACCGTGCGGCGACCGCCGGAATTCTACGCGCACATGATGGTAGGAGAACGGGCGGCCCTCGGGCATATGCCGGAAACGGCGCAGCGCCTGCTGGGCGAAGTCGCGGGCGGCGAGGCGCTGGCTGTGCAGGATGGCATCGCGCGCGCCGCGGAACTCTCGCAGGTCCCGCTGCTGCCGGAAGACTTCGCGGGCGGACAGGAGCTCTTTCCCGCGGGCCAGCTCGATCAGGATCTCCAGCAGGTGGATTTGCGGGGCCGCAATTCCTGGCGCCTGCTGATGGACGAAGTACCGGCCGTCGAACTGCTCGAAGTACACCTGATCAACGCGATTGCGCCCTTCATTCTGAATGCGCGCCTCAAGCCCCTGATGATGAGGACGCCGGAGCGCGATAAGCACATCGTCAACGTGTCAGCCGTCGAAGGACAGTTCTACCGCAAGTCGAAGACGACCCGGCACCCGCATACGAACATGGCGAAGGCTTCGCTCAACATGATGACGCGCACCGCGGCGGCGGATTATCATGGCTGCGGCATCCACATGAATGCCGTGGATACGGGCTGGGTGACGGACGAGGACCCCGTTGAGATTGCCGCGAAGAAGACAGCCGACCAGCGCTTTCATCCCCCGCTCGATATCGTGGACGGCGCGGCGCGCATCGTGGACCCGATCATCGACGGCATCAACACCGGCAACCACATTTGGGGCCAGTTCCTGAAGGACTACAAACCGACGGATTGGTAGCGGCCTATTCGTGGACTCGCAGCTTGTCGAGGAAGTGAAACAACGCGACGCCAATCAGGGCGTGCACCACGGCCAGAATTCCTTCCCCCAAAAAGTCGAATGCGACGGCCTGATCGAGCACCGCTCGCTGCAGTACCCAGTACAGAAACTGGTGGAAGAAATAGAAAACCAGGCAGAGCAGCATCCGGACGAAAGGATGCTCGACGTCAAACTGCAGGCCGACGGAGGCGGAGAAGTAGCCGACCATCGTCTTGCAGAGACCGTACATGCCGATGTAGAAGCGCGAGAACGAATCCTGCGCGACGCCCAGAATGAGTCCGATGGTGAGGCCGCGTATCTGTGAGCGCCGCATCAGTGCGAAATAAATGGTGACGAGCAGCGGCAGATCGATCTTCGCCATGAAGCGAAGAGTCTGGAACAGCGGCAGGTAGATCTGGATAAGCAGCGCCACCAGCGGCACCGCGAAAAACACCCAGACAGGATAGCGGGCGCGCCGCACCTGGCGGGCATCGTCAACAAGAATACGGCCGGCGTGCGAACCCATCAGCGCGGTGTTACGCCTCCGCTCGCGGCCCGTGCGCCGCCACCGCTATAACCGCTGCTGACCGGGCGCGTGGCTCTGCCGCTGTAGCCGCCGGCTCCGGTAGCGCTGTAGCCGCGCGCGGGGAGTACGCCGGTCATTCCTCCGGCGCCAACAGGCGCATTAACGCCTGGCGCCTTGATATTGAAATTCGGCGCGCTGCCTTCGCCGTAAACATGATTCTGGGCGGCGCCGATCTGGCGATACTGATCCACAATCTTATCGGCCTGCGTGCCAATTGTGGTGGGGGTCTGCGAACCCGTGCCGCCGCTCGCCCCTGCCGGTCCGGGCACATCCGGCGCGAGGAAGACCGGAGAATCGGACGGCGGCGCGTCCGGAATCTCCTGGTGGACGGGATCGACAATGACAAACACTTCCTCGGGCGCGGCTTCGGCGGCGAAAGCCTGGAGGTAGATGTTCTGAAAGACCGCGCCATCCTCCACGCTGGTGACGCGTCCAACCGCCATCCCGCGCGGAAAGATCCGGTCTTCGCCGGAGGTGAAGAACACTTCGCCCTTTTCGACCTTCTGACCGGCCGGGACGTAGTCAACCTTTTCGTTACCGCTCCCCTGCCCTTTGACGACGCCGCGCGTGTGGTTCTTCTGGGATTCCACGGCGGCGGCGAAGCCGGGGTCGGTAACTGAGAGCACCTGGCTTGCGAATTTATAAACTTCCAGCACCTTGCCGACGATGCCATCCGGCGTGACGACCGCCATCCCCTTGCGAACGCCCGAAAACGAGCCGCGGTCGATCAGGACCGAGTGCGTGCTCATCCCGGTGGTGGTTCCAATGACGCGCGCGCCGATCATGCGCGAAGGCGAATGCGCCTGGAATCCGGCCAGGGTACCGACCTTCTGCGCTTCCGCCAGTTCGTTCTTCAGAAGCTGGTTTTCCAGGCGAAGACGGTCGCGCTCCTGGCGGACCGCGCGGCTTTCCTCGCGACTATGCGCGCTGAAGATATCGGAAGCGACGCCGAAGACGCCGGAGCGGAGATTCTCGATCGCGGTGGCAACCGGCGTGACCGCGCTCACCGCCCAGATACGCAGCAGCGGTACGTCGTTATCGTTGCGGACCTGCCAGGCGATGGCGCCGATCTGGGCCAGAATCGCGACAAACAGTACGGTGATGTTCCGGTACCGATGCAGGAGCGATTCCATGGCGATTTGAGCGGGTCTCCGCTACCGATTGTCTCTCTTTTGGCCCGTTATTACTACTGGCCGGTCTTTACTGGTCAATGGAAATGCGCCGCAGCAGCTTGAAATCGCTGAGCATTTTTCCGGTGCCGAGCACGACGGAGGCAAGCGCGTCGTCGGCGATCGAAACCGGAAGTCCCGTTTCTTCGCGGATGCGGACGTCGAGATTCTTGATCAGCGCGCCGCCGCCGGTGAGGACGATGCCGCGGTCGCTGATATCGGCGCTGAGTTCGGGCGGGGTGCGCTCAAGCGCCACGCGGATGGCGTTCACGATCGTCGCGATGCATTCGGAGAGGGCTTCGCGCACTTCGCTGTCGTCCACCGTGACGGTCTTCGGCACGCCTTCGATCAGATTGCGGCCCTTGACTTCCATGGTGAGCGGCCGGTCCAGCACCCAGGCGGAGCCGATTTCCATCTTGATCTGCTCGGCGGTGCGTTCGCCGATCAGGAGATTGTGCTTCCGCTTCATGTACTGCATCACGGCGTCGTCCATTTCGTTGCCGGCCACGCGGACCGAGCGCGAATAGACAATGCCCGAGAGCGAGATAACCGCAATATCCGTGGTGCCACCGCCGATATCGACCACCATGTTGCCGCCCGGTTCGGTAATCGGCAGGCCAGCGCCGATGGCCGCCACCATCGCCTGTTCCACCAGGTGAACTTCGCTGGCTTTCGCGCGATAGGCGGAATCCATGACGGCGCGCTTTTCCACCTGCGTGATTTCGCTGGGCACGCCGATAACAATGCGCGGATGCACCAGCATCTTGCGGTTGTGCGCCTTGTGGATGAAGTAATTCAGCATCTTCTCGGTCACACGGAAATCCGCGATGACGCCGTCCTTCATCGGCTTGATGGCGACGATGTTGCCGGGAGTGCGGCCCAGCATCTCCTTCGCTTCTTTGCCGACGGCCTCCACTTCGCCGTTCGTTTTGTTTAACGCGACGATAGAGGGCTCGTTCACGACAATCCCCTTCCCCTTTGCAAACACGAGGGTATTCGCAGTGCCGAGGTCAATAGCGAGATCCGATGAAAAGAGGCTAAAAAGCGACCGGAGGTTCATGTAAGTTATTAAAAATGCAAGGGAAGAGATTACTGCCGAACGAAACGATTATGGTACCACAACTATCGGAAAAGACCGATCCGGGGAGCAATGGCGGGCCCGGTGAGATACTTTTCAGGAGCGGTACTGTAACCGCTTTTCCCCAAATGAAACAACATCCGGTTGGCATCATCATGAACGGCGTCACGGGACGCATGGGCACCAATCAGCACCTGGTGCGATCGATTGTGGCGATCCGCAATCAGGGCGGCGTGTTGCTGCCGGATGGGACGGCGCTGATGCCGGATCCGGTCCTGGTGGGGAGGAATGAGGACAAGCTCAACGCTCTGGCCGGGACGCACGGGATCACGCGCTGGACGACCAACCTGCAAAGCGCCCTCGACGATCCGCAGAATACGATTTATTTCGACGCCCAGACCACCCAGCGGCGCGTGGCGGACGTGACGAAGGCCATCAACGCCGGAAAACACGTTTACTGCGAGAAGCCGATTTCGGAAACGGTGGAAGAGGCCCTGGAGCTGGCGCGGCTCGCGAATGAAAAGGGCGTGAAGCACGGCGTGGTGCAGGATAAGCTCTTCCTGCCGGGCATCATGAAGCTGAAGCGGCTGATTGCGAGCGGATTTTTCGGCCGCATTCTTTCGGTGCGTGGCGAGTTTGGGTATTGGGTGTTCGAAGGCGACCTGCAGCCGGGGCAGCGGCCGTCATGGAATTACCGGAGCGAAGAAGGCGGCGGCATTACGGTCGATATGCTGTGCCACTGGCGGTATGTGCTCGATCATGTGTTCGGGCCGGTGAAGCGCGTGAGTTGCCTTGCGGTCACGCACATTCCGGAACGCTGGGATGAAGCGGGCAAGCCCTATAAAGCCACAGCCGACGATGCCGCGTACGCGTGCATGGAAATTGAGGGCGGAATCGTCGCGCAGTTCAATTCCGCATGGACGGTGCGGGTCAATCGCGACGAGCTGTTCGAGATGCAGGTGGATGGAACACTCGGGAGCGCAGTAGCGGGGTTGCGGAACTGCAAGACGCAGCATCGGGTCAATACGCCGAAGCCGGTGTGGAATCCGGATGTGCCGAACCCCATCGATTTCCGGGCCACAGGCTGGGAAACGGTGCCGGATAACACCAGTTTCGAAAATGCGTTCAAGGTGCAGTGGGAGATGTTCCTGAAGCACGTGGCGCTGGGCACGCCGTATGTGCATGATCTGCTGGAGGGCGCGAAGGGCGTGCAACTGGCGGATCTGGCGCTGCAGTCTTCGAAGAGCGGGAAGTGGATGGATGTTCCGGAGCTGAAAATCCCAGGCCAGAAAAAGGAAGCAAAGACGAAGTGAGCGTTCTTCCGCGACTGAGCCTGAATCAGATCACGCTGAATAAGCTCTCGCTGCGCGAGTGCGTGGATCTCTGCGTGCGGCACAACGTCAAGTGGATTGGGCCCTGGCGGAATAAGATCGCGGAAACCGGCCTCGCGGAAAGCGCGAAGATCATCCGCGATGCAGGGCTCGGCGTTTCCGGACTTTGCCGTGGTGGCTACTTCCCTGCCGCAACCGCGAAAGAACGGGCGGAGCGCATCGACGACAACCGCCGCGCGATCGATGAGGCCGCAACGCTGGGAACATCCGTGCTGGTGCTGGTGTGCGGTCCTGCGCCGGATCGTGATATCGATGCAGCTCGCGGGATGGTGGTGGACGGCATCGCGGCGGTGGTGGACTATGCTCGCGAGCGGGGCGTGAAACTGGGGATTGAGCCGCTGCATCCCATGTTCGCGGCGGATCGCAGCGTCATCTGCCTGACGGACGAAGCCCTGGAGATTGCGCAGAAATTCCATGCGGACGATGTGGGCATAACGCTCGACGCGTTCCACATCTGGTGGGACCGGTATGTGTACGAGAAGGTAAAACGCTGCGCGGGGCGCGTCCTGGCCTGGCACGTTTCCGATTGGGCTGTGCCGCTGCCAGATGTGTTCGCAGGACGCAGCATGATGGGAACAGGCGTCATCGAACTGCGCCGGCTCCGCGAAGCAGTGGATGCGGCTGGCTATTCAGGACCGATCGAAGTCGAAATCATGAATCACGCGCTCTGGGACCGGCCTGGAGACGCCGTGATGGCGGAGATGGTGCGGGCGTTCGAAGCGCACTGCTGACGGGCTCTCGGTAGCGGAGAATTGAAGAATGCCGCTACAGGACGAACTCTACAAGTCCCTGCTGGACGAGTCCAAACTCTACCGGGAGAAAGTCTCCACCATCTGGCTGCAAAAGTTCACCCTGCTTGGCGCGGTGATCGCTTTCGCCGTAGCCCAGAATCAACTGACGACAGGTAAAGATCCCGAACTGATCCGGGCGGTGATTTTCGCCCTGCCGGCTATCGCGGTCCTGCTGGATATCAAGCTCGGCGAGTTCGGAATCCACGCCAACGTTATCGATCACTTCATCAAACGGCATTTTCGCGAATCCGCCGTCATTCCGGAGTGGGAATCGACCAATTGGGGCAACAGTCTGGACAAGTCCGACTACGCATTGGTTCGGATTCGTTCCATCCTGACGGTCGCCGTAACGGTCATCCCCACCTGCATCATCGCGCTCTTAGCCGCGCTCGCGATAAAGACGCTTCCAGCGTTTTCCGGGCAAGCGTATGCGATGCCCATCGCCTATGCCTTCTGCGTGATCTATGTCATCGCAGGTTTTGCATCGATCCCGCTGATTCTGTTCCGGCGCTGACCAGGATTTCCCTGCGTTCGTCTTCGAGAGTGCGCAGACGGATTTCGGTGCGCTGAACGGGAAGCAATTCGGGAAAACGCTCCGCCCATTCGAGCAACACAAGCGCGCCGCTGTGGAAGAGATCGTCCAGCCCCAGAGTTTCCACTTCGCGGGCTTCATCCAGCCGATAAAGATCGATGTGAAAGACAGGGCTCTCGCCACCGTATTGGTGGATGAGAGCGAACGTCGGGCTCGACACGGCTTCCGCGGAGGCCACGCCCCGGCCTTCCACAATTCCCTTCGTGAGGGTGGTCTTTCCCGCTCCCAGATTCCCAATCAGCAGGACAACGCCGCTCAGTTCGCCTGCGAGCTGACGGCCGAGTTCAATGGTGGCTTCGGGCGAATCAGTCACGAAGGTTCGTGATGGCACGAATTCCCTCCGGCAGGTAACGCAGCAGGTCCGTGGCAATCACGGGCTGTTCGCCGAGATGGCGGGCGGCGATTTCGCCGGCGAGTCCGTGGAGATAGACGGCGGCTGCGGTCGCGCGGTCGAGCTCGCGTGGGAATTGCGCAGCCAGACCGGCCGTCATGCCGGTAAGGATATCGCCGGTACCGCCGGTCGCCATGGCGGGCGAGCCGGTGGTGTTGATCCACGTGCGTCCATCGGAAAATGCGGCAACTGTACCTTCGCCTTTGAGCACGAGCGTCAATGCCCGTTCGGCCGCGAAGGTCCGCGCGGAGTGGATACGATCCGCCTGAATTTCAGGAATGGGGCGATTCGCAAGACGCGACATTTCGCCAGGGTGTGGCGTCAGGATGCGCGGCGCGGGTGGATGGGGCCATGCGCTGTCGACCAGGCAATTCAGCGCATCGGCATCGATGATCATCGGTTTTTCGCTGGTGGCGTAGAGCGCCGTGACAACCTCGCGCGTCTCCGCATCCGTGCCGATGCCCGGGCCGATCGCGATCAGGGTTCGTTTGTCCGCCAGGCGGCGGATGACGTCGAGCGCATCGCGGGCCACTTCGCCGGATGCGGTTTCGGGCAGCGGCTCAGTCATGATTTCCGGACCGGCCGCCGCGACTGCATCGAGAGCGGACTTCGGACAGGCGACAGTTACAAGCCCGGCGCCGACGCGAAGAGCGGCGATGCCGCACATGGCCGCGGCGCCCGACTTACCGCGCGATCCGGCGATGACGAGAACATGCCCGTAGCGCCCTTTGTTCGAATCGGTGGCGCGCGGGGCGAAAAGCGAAGCAATGCTCCGCGGATCGATCAATGCAAGCTGTGTTTCCGGCAGGAGCGAAAGCGGCGTGCCGATCTGACGAATATGCAAATCGCCCATGAGACCGCGCGCGGGTTGTAGCGCATGACAGATCTTCGGAGAAGTGAATGTCACAGTGGCATCAGCTCGCACATATTCGCCCTGCGGCGTGGCGGTGTCGCCTGCGAGACCGGACGGAATATCGACCGCAACGACTTGTGCATCTTTAAAGCCGTTGATCAGCCGAATCGCATCCAGCGCCGGACCTTTTGCAGGACCCTTCAGACCAGTACCGAGCACCGCATCGACGATCAGCGTCGGAGTCATGCTCAGCTCACGCTTCTCCAGCACACCCGCGGCATGCAGCATCTTCAGATTGGCGGCGGCGTCGCCAGCGAGTTCGGAAGGTTCGGGAATTAGAACGATTTCCAGATGCGGCGGATGAAACCGCGTGTGGAGAATGCGCGCGATCGCAAGCCCATCGCCACCGTTGTTGCCCTTGCCGCAAATGACTGCGATCCGCTGCGCCGACACAGGCGCGAAACGCTGTTCGATGTACTCAACGACGCGATGCGCCGCGTTCTCCATCAAAACGATGCCCGGAATACCGGCGTCGATCGTCGCCTTGTCCGCCGCATTCATCTGGGCGACAGTGAGGATCGGCGTCACGCGAGGCTCCGGACGATCATCAGAGTCATATCATCGGCCTGTTCCGGCGATGCGCTCCAGCTGCGCACCGCATCCAGAACCCGGGCGACAATCGTTTTCACAGGCGCGGTTCGGTGCCGCATGATGACATCGGCCAGGCGAATCGCGCCGAAATCTTCGCCGTAAGCATTTTCCGGTTCCGTGATGCCGTCCGTATAGGCGACGAGCAGATCGCCCGGTTCCATGGGAATCGTCTGCTCCTCATAGACCAGCGACGGGAACGCGCCGACCACCGATCCAGTGACATCGAGAAAGCGGTAGCCATCGCGCTGAATCAGCAGCGGCGGCAGATGTCCCGCGTTCGTGTAGGTCAGGCTGCGTTTCTCTTCGCTGTAAAGGCCGAAGAAAAAGGTTGCGTACTTTTCAGGCGAGGTATTGGCGTACAGGAGGCGGTTGAGCCGCTCCACCGTTGCGGATGTCGTGAAAACCGCGCCGCCAGCGGAAAGCTGCGTCCGCATGATGGACTGAATAGACGCCATGAGCAACGCTGCGGAAATCCCCTTGCCCGCCACATCACCGAGCGCCAGCGCCAGTTCGCCATGAGCGGACGCGAAGTAGTCGTAATAGTCGCCCGAAACGCTGCTGGCGGCGTGGCAGACGCCCAGCATTTCAATGGTGCGCGCTGGAGGCGGCGAAAGCGGAAACAAGCGCGTCTGCACTTCGCTCGCAATGGCAATTTCCGATTGCAGCCGCTCTTTTTCGCGCGTCACCGCGACGAACTGGCGAAGCTGCTCCGACATGTGATTGAACGAGCGGCTGAGTTCAGCCAACTGATCGCGTCCGGCGACCGGAATTCGATGGATCAGATCGCCCTGCGCGATTCGCGTGGTGCCTTCGTAAAGATTGTGCACGGCGCCGGTGAGCCGGCGGGTCATGGTGACGCCGATATAAATCGATACGATCCACGCAACGCCCAGCAATGCGGCCACGATGTAGAAGATATACAAAGCCAGGTCGGAGCCGATTGCCGTACCGGAGATGACGCTGAAGAGCGCCGATGGCCGCGTCGTCAAAATGCCCTGCAGCGGGAGTTCGGAATTCGGACGCTCCCAGGCGGCGATTTGCACCGGAAAGAACCACGTCAGCTCGGTATCCAGCAGGTTATAAGCCGGCCCCACCATTCCCGACGCAGGCGGGTAAATCGCATCCTCATCTCCGACGCGAAGCTTTCTCTGCAGGCCTTCCACGTGCGCGTGTGGAGGGATCGGAAACGTAATGCTCCCGAGGCCGCGCACGAGGTTCGTCTGATCTTCCGGCGTGAGCGTACGCAGAATCAACGCCTTGTTTCCGCCGCGCTTCACGAATGACATCAGATACTGGTTGCCATCCTTGAACACCAAGCCCGTGTAGTCGTTCCACTCCGGCGCGGGCATCTGAAGTTTTGTATTCGCCGGATAACGGAACTCGGAATCGCCGGTCACGAACGCTTCGAAATCGAGGATGCCGGTCGCGGTGAGATGGCGCGCCGTGGAAAGGCGGTCTTCGGGAGATTCCGCCGCAAGCAGACGCGCCGCCTTCTCGATTTCGAGGCCCCGCCGGTCCAGCGCATTGCCGATCAGATACGCGGAAGTCTGTCCCATCAGGAGATAGCCGGCAACGAAAATCAGCGCCAGGATGAGAGTGATGGGGACCACAGCGATGAAGACATAGGTGACGATCAGGCGGTCCCGCACCTTCCACATCACGCGGTGTCTCTCGCGGAAAGCAATCACGCTGGCCCAGATCAGCAGCACGAACACCGCAAGCATGCTGCCCGATCCGGCGGCGAAGAGCGCAGCCTCCACGGCGGCCAGCGCGAGGAAGACCATGCGCAGGGCCGTGATGCGGATTCCGCCGATGGTTGGCCAGTTCAAGACTACTCTTTGCTCCTGTCCGGTACTTGTTCTTTCGAAGATATCGGTTCGTCCGGCTTGACGCTGGGCGCAATGGCCGGCACTTCCGCCTCCGGCGTACCGATCTGTTCGGTGAGCAAGTGCTGCAGGATTTCGAGCGCGGCCTCCGGCGTGTCCGCAAACTGGAACAGGTTCATATCCTCCGGCGAAATCGTGCCGTACTTGACGAGCGCCTCGAAGTTGATAATTTCCTTCCAGAACGCGCTGCCATAGAGGATGATCGTGATTTTCTTGGCGATTTTGCGGGTCTGGACGAGGGTGAGGATTTCGAACATTTCGTCCATGGTGCCGAACCCGCCGGGAAAAACCACCAGCGCTTTCGCCATGTAGGCAAACCAGAACTTCCTCATGAAGAAGTAGTGGAATTCGAAGCTCAGTTCGCGGGTGATGTAGGGATTCGGAAATTGCTCGAACGGAAGACCGATGTTCAGGCCGATATTTTTCCCGCGCGCGTCCGAAGCGCCGCGGTTTGCCGCTTCCATGATGCCAGGGCCGCCGCCGGAGCAGACAACAAACCGGTAGGTGCGTTCACGAAACGTCTTGGCCCACGTGGTCACGAGCGCGGCGAGCGCGCGGGCATCCTTGTAGTACTGGCCCAGCGGACTATCCTCATGGATGCGCGCGGAGCCGAAAAAAACAACGGTGTCGCGGATGCGCTGCCGCCGCAGGTGAGACAGCGGCTCCAGATATTCGGAGATGATCCGGAGCGGACGGGCGTCGGGACTCTGGAGAAACGGCTCGTTTTTATAAGCGAGGAGCGGACGTGAGTCCGGCGTCGAATTTTCAGGCATGGTCTTTTTGGGCGGCCTTCTTCAGTTCGCGGACGTCGCGCAGGATTTCAGGCAGTTTCTGGAAAGCGGTAATGGCGCGGAGCCAGTCGGAAGCCTCAAACGCGGGCGATCCGGAGAGGCGAGCCTTCGCGGGCACGTCGCCCCCAATGCCGCTCTGCGCGTAAACCGTGGCGCCTTCGTGAATCGTAAGGTGACCAGAAATGCCGACCTGTCCGGCGAGAAGAACGTCTTTCTCCAGCACACTGCTGCCCGCCA
>CAZWTH010000186.1:0-5237 GCA_964636715.1 uncultured Solibacteraceae bacterium
CGAGAGCTTCCTGCATCGAGGTCGGCGTGTGATGGAAACTCGCCTTGCAGGTGATTTCGGAGTAATGCAGCAGGTTCGTGTCGAGATTGACGTTCGTGCCAGAGGGCGGGCCCCCGAAGAAATTCACCGTGCCGCCGCGGCGCAGCATTTCGACCGACATGTTCCAGGTCTCGGGCTTGCCGACGGCTTCGATCACGATATCGGCGCCGCGGCCGTTGGTCAGCTCGCGAACACGCGCGATGGGGTTTCCGGTGTCTTCCGTGGACACGATGCGATCCGCTCCCAGACGAGCCACGCGTTCCAGACGCTCGCGCGTGCGGCCGATCGCGATCACCCGCGCGCCGCGCAGTTTCGCGAGACGCACAAACATCGAACCGATGGGACCCGCGCCGATGACGGCAACGGTGTCGCCTGCCTTCATCTCCACATCTTCCACGCCTTTGACAACGCAGGCCAGCGGTTCCGCGAGCGCGGCATCGCGATAGTCGAGATGCGGCGGAATCACGTAGGTATTCACGCGGACGATGCGGGCCGGAATCCGGATGTACTCGGCATACGCGCCGTTATTAAACAGAAGATCTTCGCAGAGGTTGACACGCCCGCGGCTGCAATAGAAGCAGCGATGGCAGGGCGCGGAATTCGCCGCCACCACGCGCTGGCCGATTTCAAAACCCTTGACGCGCTCGCCGACGGCGATCACATCGCCGGCAAGCTCATGCCCGAAAAGCGCGGGCGGAACGATCATGCGCGCGTGATAGCCGCGGCGATAGACCTTGACGTCCGTGCCGCAGGTAAGGGCGGTGCGCACGCGCACGAGCAGGTCGCCCGGACCGATCTCCGGTACCGGTACCCGCTCCATCTGGACATGTTCTTTACCGTACAGTACAGCTGCGAGCATTGTGTCGTTTATCGCGCGCACGTTGCCAGCTCCTGTGGTCTCACAATGATCTTCAAAGGGTTCTCCCCCGGAAAGTCACCCGGGTGTGTCGCCAGCCTAAAGGCAAATTCAATCTTATCAAGAGGTACGCGGTGAGAGATGAGCAGGTTCACGGGAAGATCCCCGCTGAAAACCAGCCTCGCCGATTCCGCCTGTAACTCCACCGAAGCGCTGTAGGAACCGAGGAGCGACCGCTCGCCGACGCAGATGCTGGCTCCAGAGAGTTCGATCCGTTCCTTATCGGACGTTTGCGCGAACAGCATGATTTTTGCGCCCGGCCGCGTGGAACGGACGGCTTCTTCCACCAGGCCTTTCGCCGCGGTAGCGACAAATACCATATCAGCGCCCCGCCCGGCGGTCAATTCCTTCAATTTGTCGGCAATGTCGTTCGTACGCGGGTCGAGCGCATAATGGGCGCCGCATTTCTTCGAAAGCTCCAGGCGCGTGGGGATCGTATCCGTGGTGACAATGGTGCAGCCCTTCAGCTTCAGAAGCATGGTGAAGATGAGGCCGATGGGTCCCTGCCCCTGAACCAGCACCACGTCGTTCGGTTGCGGATCGCATTGCTCCACTGCCTTCACGCACGTGTTCACCGGCTCCACGAAGGCCGCCACTTCGAACGGCACTCCATCCGGGATTTTTTCGACGCCGCGCTCCACGATCCAGTCCATCACCCGGACATACTGGGAGAATCCGCCGCCCGCGGGCTCAAATCCTCCGGTCACTCCGACTTTCTTGTATACCGGGCATTGCGCGAAAAGTTTCCGCTCACAGTAAAAACATTTGCCGCAGGGAATGTGGTGGAAGACGATCACCCGGTCGCCAGGCTTATAGCGGGTCACTTTCACGCCCACGGCGGCGATCACGCCTGCCGTTTCATGGCCGAAGATCCGCGGCGGCGGCAGCAGGTTATATTCGATTTTCTTGAGATCCGTGTGGCAGACGCCGCAAGCCTCCACCCGGATCAGAATCTCCCCCGGGCCAGGCTCAGGCGTTTCGACCTCATCGACGGAAACAGTGCTGGCGCCGCGGTAGACGGCAGCGCGCATGTTGCCGGGAACGGGTTGTTTCATATCAGAAATGGCAAGCCGCCAGGAAGCCCGCGAGCCGTTTGGCCGCCAGAGAAGAGCGCTTCTGCAATCGGATCAACTCAGGAAGGGCGTCCATCGGATGCGCCAGTGCGTATATTACTAAGCGTGGCACATTGAGGGTACCGTTCGGCATAAAAAAAGACTCAAAGTCGATAAAAAATGTTTCAGTTGCGTGATCGCTCACACCTCGAACGCAGTAAAACGGTACAGCCAATTCGCTCGCCGCGCGGGCGACGGCTGCAGCCTCCATTTCTACTATGATGGCGCCAGTTGCGTGAAGATTCTTCTTTTCGACGCTGGTGCGGGCGATATGTTGGCTGGTTCGAACAAGACCCGAGCGAACCGGGGGACCGGAGGGCGCTTTTGCCTGCCACGTCTGAGTGCCATCCGTCACTTCTGTAGCGGCGACGATGTCCGCAATGTCGAGAGACGGATCCAGCGCGCCAGCCGTTCCGATGCTCCAGATGGCGGAGAGATTACCGGCGGCATTCACCGCCATCTGAGCGCGCTCCTGGCCAATTCCGTTGGCAATTGCGAGCATCTCGCAGCCCTGATGGGAGCCTGCGCGCGCCCAGTGGACTGGTAAATCTACGGGTCGGGCATTTTGCCAGCAGGCCACCCAGGGCTCAACTTCGCGGCGGTCGGAGGCGACAAAGAGAGTCTTCACGCGCGCTTCCCTTTGGGGAACCAGGCAACGGCGTCGGCGAGCGCCTGGCGGGCGGGCCCTGGCGTATAGCCCAGTTCCCTGGCCGCTTTCTCGTGCGTGACCCACATCTTCTTCTTCGACATGCGCACCGCTTCGAGCGAGGCGCGCGGCGGCTTCCCCGTGATGGAGGCGATGCCCGTCCCCACGGCGCCCGCGAGCCAGGCGACGAAGTAGGGAATCTCGACCGTGGGGGCCTTCCGGCCGCTGATGGCGGCCAATTCTTCGAGAATCTGGCGGAGCGTCAGGTTTTCCGAACCGAGGATGTAGCGTTCGCCCGGTTTGCCGCGCTCGCAGGCCAGCAACTGGCCCTCGGCGATATCCCGCACGTTGACGATATTGAGGCCGGTATCGACAAACGCCGGCATCGCGCCGCGCAGGAAGTCGACCACGATTTGTCCGGTGGGCGTGGGTTTGAAATCGTGATCGCCCATGGGGGCAGTGGGATTGACGATGACAACCGGAAAGCCGCTCTTCGCGAACTCGAGCGCCACCTGTTCACCCATGAATTTCGAGCGCTTGTAATCGCCCGCCATTTCCCTGATGGAGCACGGCTGCGATTCATCGCCAGTACCGCCATCCGGAACGCCGATGCAGCCGACGGTACTCGTGTAGACGACGCGCTCCACGCCCGCCGATTGCGCCGCCTCCAGCATATTGCGGACGCCATCCACATTCGAACGGTACATCTCGCGCGGATCTTTCGACCACAGGCGATAGTCAGCGGCAACGTGGAACACGAGGCCGCAGCCCGCGACGGCTCGTTCAAGCGATGCGGGATCGCGCAGATCTCCGGTGACGGTTTCGACGTCGAGTTCCGGAATCCGGCTGCCCGAGCGCACCAGCGCGCGGACGTGGTGGCCACGTTCGGCGAGCAGCCGCGCGACATGCCAGCCCACGAATCCCGAAGCTCCCGTGACGAATGTCGGCCTCAAGCAGGGTTACCGGGCGGCTTCGGCGGACTTCACGAAGGTAGCCAGCGCCAGCAGGGGGAAATAAAGCCGATAGTAGTGGTAGTTCAGGTAAAAGACCTTCGGGAAGCCGGTTCCGGTGGCGAGTTCTTCCAGCCAGGAACCGTTCTCTCGCTGCGTCCTCAGCAGGTACTGGATGCCGTTCTGCACGCTGGAGCTGTAGGTATCGCCGCCCGCGATCAGCCCCATCAGCGCCCATGCTGTCTGGCTGGGCGTGCTTTCGGCCGTGGCGTAGCAGCCGCGATCGTAGCTGGCGCAGCTCTCGCCCCAGCCGCCATCGGCGTTCTGGTTCGAGCGAATCCATTCATTCGCGCGCTGGATGTGCGGCTCGTGCTCGTCCTCGCACATGGCGCGAAGCCCCCGCAGAGCGAAGCAGGTCCCGTACATATAGGCGACGCCCCAGCGGCCATACCAGCTTCCGTCCGCTTCCTGGGCGCCAATCAGATATTCGATCGCGCGCTGGCAGGCCGGATGGCTGCGGTCATAGCCGTTCGCGGCCAGCGCTTCGAGAGCGCGGCCGGTGATATCGGCGCAGGTTGGGTCGAGCATCGCGTTGTGATCCGCGAACGGCACGTGCTGGAGGATCTGCCAGTTGTTATCGACATCGAACGCCGCCCAGCCGCCGTCCTTCGACTGCATGGCGAGCAGCCAGTCCACCGCGCGCCTGCGGGTATCTTCCTGCGCGCGACGATCGGAGGCGGGCAGGTACTGGAGCGCCAGCAACACCATGGCGGTGTCGTCAATATCGGGATACCAATCGTTGCGAAACTCGAAGGCCCAGCCGGAAGGCTCCACGTCCGGGCGTTTGACGGACCAGTCGCCTTTGCGGCGAATCTCGCGCGCCTGAATCCAATCCGCCGCCTTGACCATGGTGGCGAGCTGCGCCCCGCGGCTCATGGCGGAAGGACTTGCCGCGCGCGCTTCGCCAATTGCATACGCGCCGATCGCCGTATCCCAGACCGGCGAGAAACACGGCTGGAAGAAGAGCGTCTTGCCATCGTCGACCATCAGGCGGTCGAAATGGCGGATGGCTTCCATGCGCACCGGGTGATCTTTCGGGTAGCCGAGAACATCGAGCGCCATGACCGAATACTGCATGGGCGGATAGATGGCGCCGAGGCCTTCGGAATGCTTCATGCGCTCGAGCATCCAGTGTTCGCAGCGGCGGATGGCGTCGCGGCGGATACGCGCAAAACCATAGCGCTCCCAGAGCTTGAAGATGCGGTCGGAATGGATGAACGTGTTGCGCCAGCTCAGCCAGGCGTCCGTGCTCTCAAACGTTACGGGCTTGCCAGGCACAAAGAGCTCATCGAGAGTAAAGCCGTCCGGCACGGGCCGGTTCGGATCATGCGCGTGGACGATGGCGAGCGAAACCACGATCGCGCGCGTCCAGGACGACATCTGATAGAGCGTGTTGCCGGGCAGCAGCAGGATCTCCGGCGGAATGCTGGGCGTGCCTTCGCGCGGGTAGAGTCCAAAGAGGCTCAGGTTGACTTTCGTGTAGCTATTGGCCGACTGGATGCCGCCGAGCGCGA
>CAZWTH010000187.1:0-13550 GCA_964636715.1 uncultured Solibacteraceae bacterium
TTGCCGGAGGCTGCTCTCAAAATGACAGGCAAGTAAGAGCTGCGTGCGCATGATAACGGCCGATCGTAAATCAGATCGGCAATGTCAAATGTTGCTAAAGGGGCCACACAGCATCATTTGATGAGGCCCGATCCCGCTCTAAAGAGCGCCTCCGATGCTTTCGGTTTGAAGTTAAAAAACAGCAGGATTAGGCCATCAACTCCAATTGAACCGGTTTTAGAGTTCTCTGCGGAACGGCCAGCTTTCGGTGGTCAGCGCGCTTAACCTTCGGAAGATGTCTTTCAAGAATTGACAGCGCAATATGATCGGCACTGGCGTGGTGTACGAATGCCGTATCAGCAGTCCATCGCGCGCCTGCGATCGGTCGGGTTGTGAGATTAGGCGCCAGCGAGTTCTTCTCATCAATGAGCGCGAGACCACACCCGCTTTGGACCATCAATTGGATGTCTCCAGGCGTCGCCGCAAGGCACGACGCTTCCGGCCGAATCCCGATCTCGGTGAGCATCTCCATCAGCCGATAGTGTGCTGCGGGATGAGTTTCCGGATCGCGAAATACCTTCAGCCGTCCAGCTAATTCAGTGGGCTGAATCTCTCTGGCTGCTGCCAAGGGATCATCAGACCTCATGCAGACAACGAGCGGGTCCGACGCAATATGTGCGACCACCCAATTCGCTCCCGTAATGGGTAGCGGGAGGATCGCGGCATCCAGCGACTTCTCTTCCATTCTTTGTAGCAATTGAGTTGGGTGCCCGCCAGACATTTGCATCGGACTATCCGGAAAGAGGCGCGCGTAAGCTCGTCGCAATTGCTGCAGCACGTCTGGATTGATGAAGCTGGAGAGCCCCATTCGCAGCACCGGTATTTCTCCTCGATCTATCGCGCGAACCGACTTCACAACTTCATCACGAAATTCCAATGCATCCTGCGCGTATGCATAGAGCATCTGTCCCGCGGGCGTCAGTTGAATGCCCTCCCGACGCCGAACAAATATCTGGACTCCAATTCCTTCTTCGAGCGCGATCATCTGTTGGCTGAGAGTCGGTTGCGCAAGGAAGAGTCGTTCGGAAGCCCGCGTAAAATTGCCTGTTTCAGCAATCGCTACGACGTATTTGAGAAGCCGGAATTCGAGAAGATCGGACACGGACTTGCCTCCTGGGGTTGGAGACTTTTGTCAGAAGCTCGCCGTGCCGCTCCTGTGGAAATCAAGGACAGAATTAGAGTCCCTTGGAAGAATCAAGACTGTCAATCGGGCACCTTCAGGTACCCACTTGCGCGGGCATCGTCCGCGTTGGCCATAGATAAAACCAATAGTGTTATTGGTGCAAAGTCTTGGACAAACAATCCAGATCGCAAGAGGCTTGTGGAAGATTCGGATATCTGGGTCGGAATGATTCCGGCTTTCGATATGCGATGGACGTAAATTTGTTGACCCGCTTGAGGTGAACATGGCCACCGCCACAGCCCGGAACGTAATACAAGCGCCGCCTTCTTTCGATTTGAGCCAGGATTCCGCCGACCGAGACGATGATCGATTGCTCGATGCTCGCCAAGTCGCCGCAAAGTTAGGAGTTTCCGAACGCTTCATCCGAGACCACACAACCAGACGGTCTCCTCGGATCCCCGGTGTGAAGCTTGGGAAACTCCTCCGCTATCGCGCTGCCGATGTCGCCATTTTCATGGCTGAACTCAATACGAACCCCTCTTCCCGCCGCTCCTAATTTCGTGGATCATTGAAGTGTTCTCCACGACCAGGACCGGAAGCAGAAACCGGAGAACGAAATGGCAATGAAGTATCAGAAGGGCACCGTCTACCCGAGCGGGAAGAAGGTGAAGATGTGGTACGGGAAGTACCTCATCTACGGGCAGGACAACCAAGGAAAGGAGGTCCGGAAGCACCGCAATGTGCCGATCTGCCCCAAAGCGGGCAATCCGAAATGGAAAGCAGAACAGTTGTTGCGGGAGATGATCCTCAAGGAATGTGGGATTCTCGCTGAAATGCCCAGTGTTCAGCAAGACGAAGCAGTGACATTCCGGTGGTTCGTGAAGGAACGCTACATCCCGATGCGGCAGGGCAAATGGAGCCCAGCCTACAAGCAAACAAACACTGATCAGATTGAACGTTATCTGATCTCAAAATTCGGCGACTTACCATTGGGCAAGCTCGATCCGTTTCAAATCCAGATTTGGCTCAACGGAATGGCTGAAGATTATTCAGAATCGGTCGTTCGATCCTGCTATTCGAACGTCCGTGCAATCACCGCAATGGCTCGCAAGCAGAAGTTCCTCAAGGAAGACCCTGGAGAAGATGTGACAATGCCTCAAACCAAGCCGGTTGAAAAACCAGTGATGACGCAGGACCAGATTCTGGGCCTCGTCAATGGTATTGAGGACATGCACGATCTTTGTCTGCTTCAGGTCGGGATCTTCTGTGGTCCTCGCGCGAGCGAGGTCATGGGGCTGCAATGGAAGTCTTGGACGGGCGAAGCACTCAAGCCCTATGGGACGGCCTACGAGGGACAGTTCTACAGTGGCCGATTGAAGACGAAGCAGAGCAAGGCCCCGATACCGGTTCCAGAGCAAGTGCGGCCGGTCATCGAAGCCTGGCGGAAGCTCTCGAAGGACTCTTCGCCGGAGGCCCTGATGTTCCCCACATTTGGGCGTGGAGAACGAAAGGGACAGGCAGTGCCACGATGGGGAAAGAACTTCCTGAAATGGCGGGTCCGACCCGTTGCTCAGAAATTGGGAATTCCGGATCGGCTCGTCACATTCCAGGTAATGCGTCGGACGCTGGGAACCGACATGCAACAGCACGGAACGCTTAAAGACACACAAGGCATGCTGCGGCACGCGAGCATCAAGACGACGGGTGACGTTTACGTTCAGACGATCGAGGAGAGCGTACTCGCGGCGGTCAACTCGCGCACGTCTGCAGTGCTCGGCGACTGGAAGATCCCGGAGAAAGATCTAGGCCTGAAGGGAAGAAATTTGAAAGGTCTGAACGGAATTCGGCGAAGTTCGGCGAAGTCGATTGGAAGGGTTGCTGCAAGTGCTTGATTTATTGGCTCCTCAGGTAGGACTCGAACCTACAACCCTTCGGTTAACAGCCGAATGCTCTACCGTTGAGCTACTGAGGAGCAAGAAGGAAGGTTTTCTCTATAATACCCCACGCCCTCTCGCGCCGCGCGAGACCCGTCAAACCCGCGCCGCCACGCTCCGCGCAAGCTTCCGAAACAACTCCAAACCCTCGATATGCCGCGCTCCCAGCTCATACACAATATGCCGCGTCAGGTATTCCCGCACCAGCTCCTCCCGATACCCACGCTCCTGCGCGCCTGCCGCGATTACCTCATTAATATGCCCTAGTCCCCACTGGCACGAATCCTGAAACGCGCGCGCCACGTCCGCAGTCAGGTGCGCCTTCTTCCCCGCCCAGACCGCAAACACCATCGGCAGCCCCGACCATTCCACCCACTCCGCGCCCAAATCCAGCGTCTCATAAGACAGTTCCGCCGGCTCCAGCCGCAGCGCGGGATCGCCGATGATCAGCGCCGCGTCGCACGCCTCCAGCATCGGCTCGAGTTCCGGCTTCATCGCCTCAAATCGTGGCTGGCAGCCATACCTCTCGGCCAGCAAAATCCGCGAAAGCGCCACCGAACTGCGCGACCCCGAATCGACCGCCAGCGTCCGGATCTCCCGCACCGGGCGCTTCGAAATCAAGAGGATACTGCGCACCGGCCCTTCGCACGCGATGCCGGTCTCCGGCAGATAATCCAGCCCAAGCCGGTCGAGCTCCGCGCACGGCACCAGTCCGATCGCAACATCGCCGCTCCCGAGCGCCCGCGCGCACTCCGCCGGCAAATCGAACCGAAAATCGAAAAGTCCACGTCCTGGACCGTGAAGGAATCCCCAAACCAGAGGCCAGGTGTTCAGATAACTGACAGCGGAAACGCGCAAGTACCCAGTCTAGCGGACGACCGGTTCCAGTACCGCAAAATCAGGCGTCGCGCGCATGTTATGTTGCTCAGTAGCGGTCGCTTCAGCCATTTCCCGCCGCCGCGCTTCGTTGTCATGAAATTATTCCGACTGCCGGCCGCTTTTCTGCTCCTTTTCGCCTGGAATGCGGCGGCACAGATCACCCTGAACCAACTCCCCACGCGCGTCATTGGGCAGAATTCCACCACCATTACGAGCATTTCGCCGAACCTCGTCGAAGGTCGAGAATTCCTGACGCCGGAAAGCGTGGCTATCGATCAGACCGCCAGCCCCGCGGCGCTCTATGTCTCCGATACGGGCAACAACCGCGTCCTCGGATTCCGCAACGCCGCCGCCTTCGCCAACGGCCAGAAGGCCGATCTCGTCATCGGACAACCCGATTTCTCAACCACCCTGGCGGCCGGCCCCGTGAACGGCGCCCATACCACCGGTCTCTCCTCGCCGGAAGGCATCACGGTTGATTCCGTCGGGAATCTCTGGGTGGTCGATGCCGGCAACAATCGAATACTTCGCTTCCCGAAACCGCTTACGCAGACCGCGAACATCCTGCCCGATCTGGTGATTGGCCAGCCCGATTTCACTACTGGCGCGGCAAATCAGGGTGGTCTCAGCGCTTCCAGCCTCTCCTTCAGCGGTATTCAGGGGGCGATCACGTTTGACGGCGCCGGAAATCTCTGGGTCGCGGATTCCGGCAACAACCGCATTCTTCGCTTTCCCGCGTCAGCCCTGGCAACAGGACAATCCGGCCCCGCGGCCGACCTTGTCCTGGGCCAGACCACCTTCACTGTCAACAGTGAAGGCTCCTCGCCGCCCCCCGCAACTTCATTCAACTCCATCTTTTCCCCCTCGGGCATTGCGTTCGATTCCGCGGGCCGTCTCTTTGTATCGGAAGCCGCGGCCTCTCAGCGCGGCCGCGTACTGATCTGGTATCCGCCTTTTACGAACGGCCAGTCTGCATTCCGTATGCTCGGCGTAGATCAGTCAAGCCCGCCGCCCCCTGATATCAGCCAGTACGAATTCCAGCAGAGGCCCACCACGGTATTTGCGGTCGGCAATCGCATGGGCGTCGTGGATACGTTCAACAGCCGGCTCCTCCTCTTTCCGCCGGTGGAGCAGTGGAATTCGAATTCGTTCTACCAGGCGGCAAACACTGTGGTTGGGCAATCCGATTTTTCTTCCGGTTCAGCCAATCACGGCAAGCTGTCGCCGGACGCCTCCACGCTCGCTCAACCGGTTGGCGCCACTTTTTACAACGGCAACTTATACGTGGCGGACAGCAACAACAATCGGGTCCTCGTGCTGCCGCAGAGCGGCTCGGGATTCGGCCCCGCCACCGCGATCCTGGGCCAGACCCAGGCCGATGTCAATTCGCCTAATCTCGTCGAAGGACGCGAAGTCAATCTCTCCAGCAGGGCCGATAGCGGTCTCGCGGTTGACTTCAGTTCCGACGTCCCGCATCTCTATATTTCGGACAATGGGAATAATCGCATTCTCGGCTATTACGATCTCCGCAATATCCAGCCGGGGCAGCAGGCCGATATCGTAATCGGCCAGCCGGATTTCCTCCACACGATTGCCAACTATCCGGACGGCAATTCGAACGATCACAATCTGTTCGCGCCAACCGGTCTTACGGTCGATGCGAGCGGCAATCTCTACGTGGCGGATACCGGCAATGGCCGCGTACTGCGTTTCCGTACGCCGTTTGCGAATTTCCAGCCGGGAAATCCGATGGCCGTCACGGAATCCGCCGATCTGCTTCTGGGGCAGATCAGCTTCACCAGCAAAATCACGGACGCGACCTCCCAGACCATGAGCGCGCCCTACGGTCTTGCCTTCGCGGGCGACAATGGCCTGCTGGTTTCCGACGTTGCTCTGAACCGTGTTCTCTTCTTCGCTGGACGAGCGGGCGATCTGACAAACGGTCAGGCCGCGGCCACGGTCTTCGGCCAGTCCGATATGACATCCTCCGGCGCGGGCTCCGGGCTGAACCGCATGAGCGGGCCGCGTCACATCTCGACGGACACCGACGATCGTCTCTATGTTGCGGACGCAGTCAACAATCGCATCCTCATTTTCAATCGCGCGCCGGCGGCCGGCAACGGAGCCTTCGCTGCAATCGCGCTGACGTCGGGGCTTCACGGGCCGCGCGGCGTCGATGTGAATAAGGCAACGGGCGATATCTGGGTTGCGAATTCCAGTGGAAACCAGGCGCTTCGTTTTCCGAAATTCAACGACCTGATCGGGACCGGCTCTTACACGCCGAACGCCACGTTGACCGACGCTCTTCCTATCGCCGTAGCGGAAGACAATTGGGGAAACCTCTTTCTGGCGGATGACACCAATCGTATTTTGATTTACTACCCCGGACTCGGCGTGGTCAACGCCGCGAATTACTGGGGGCTGAATACGATCCCGCAGCGCGCCGTTGCTCCCGGCATGATCGCCGCCGTGTTCTCAACTGGCAACGATGGTCAGTTTGGAACGGCGACGGAATCCGCCTCCTCCATACCGCTGCCGAAAACCCTGAACGGCATCCAGGTGCTGGTGAATAATACGCCGTCGCCGTTGTTCTTTGGAGCGCCGAATCAGATCAACTTCCAGATCCCCTCGAACGCGCCCACTACCGGCACTGCGGACGTCCAGGTGGTAGAAGCGGCCACCAATCGAGTACTGGGCGACACCCTGGTCGTGATGGACAAGTACGCGCCCGGTATCTTCACCCAAAACGCCACTGGCTCGGGCGATGGCGTCATCGCGAATCAGGACGGCACGATGAACACGCCCTCCAACCCGGCGAAGGCCGGGAGCATTGTGACGCTTTACCTGACGGGCCAGGGCCCCATCACCGGCATGCCGGCGGATGGCGACATATCCAACGCCGCGCTGAGCGTGCCATATGTGACGAACGTGTACATCGGCGATCAGACGATTGTTCCTCCGGAGAACGTCCTCTACTCGGGCCTTGCGCCCACGCTGGTCGGCGTCTGGCAGATCAATGTGAAGATCCCGAAGGACGTGATCTCGGTGCCGAATGCGCCTCCGCTGCAGGTCATCGTCCTGGTGGAGAGCTCGTTCAGCGGTGGCGGCGGCGTGGGTCGTCCTGTCTATATCTACGTCAAACAGCCGTAATGGAATCCGCACAGAGGTTCTGCGCCGCTGTCCTCGCGAACGGCGGGCAGATCGAATCGATCGCGCTGAATGAAGGCAGCATCGACATCGGATGGTTCGGTTCGGCGGAGCCGCGGCGCGCGTTCATTCACTCATCGCGCGATGAAGCCGGATCGCTGATCCAGCTGCAATGGCTCGAACAGGAAGGCGTTCGGGAGGCTCCACCCGACGGCGCGGTGGCGATTGTGCATGGGCTCAGGACAGGCGTCGATGCGCAGGTGGACCGGCGCTACCGGCTTTACCTCTCCGGCCGGCTGCACCATGCGGAGCACATCGTCGCGATCGACGTCCGAGTGGGCGAGGGCCGCGCGGGCAGTGACCGCCTCGTGATTCAAGAAGAGAGTCCCTACACGCAAATGCTGCCGCTCACCAAAGTGGAGTTCGCGGTGCAGGAGTTCGGCAAGCCTGGCATGCTGTTCCGAAATCGGTGGCAGGCCGAGGTGTTGGCGAGCGGCCGCGAAGTGATCGAAGATCAACTCGCGCGGCTGTTTGACTAACCGCCCTGCACGGTGTGGCGGCGGATCGAGATCGCTTTGCCGGTCGCGTCGTCCACTTCGATGATGACGGAGTGCAGTTCCGGCGAGAGCTTCGAAGGCTCCATCTTGATCGGCATCGAGGTGAGGAACTTCGTGAGAATCGGTTCCTTCTCTACGCCGATGACGGAGTCATAAGGCCCGGTCATCCCGCAATCGGTTTGATACGCCGTGCCGTTCGGAAGGACGCGCGTGTCGGCGGTCGGGATGTGTGTATGGGTCCCGATCACCGCGGAGACTCGCCCATCCAGATACCAGCCGAACGCCATCTTCTCGCTGGTGACTTCGGCGTGAAAATCGATGAACCGAACCTTCACGTCCGCGGGCAATGCGGCCAGCATCTCGTCGGCTTTGCGGAACGGGCAATCGGTCTGCGCCATATAGACGCGGCCCTGGAGATTCATCACCGCGCACTTCGCGCCCGATGGCGTGGTGTGGATGTATAAGCCCGCGCCCGGCGCGCCGGCCGGGTAGTTCGCCGGGCGGATCAGCCGCGGGTTGCGCGCGAAGTATTCGTAGATATCGCGCTTGTCCCAGATGTGATTGCCGGAGGTCATCACGTCAATGCCGTAGCGGAAGAGCTCGTCCGCGACGTTCGGCGTGACGCCGAAGCCGGCGGCGGAGTTCTCGCAATTCGCGATCACGACGTCGATCGATTGGGAGGCGCGGATGTCGGCCACGTGGTCCGCCACAATGCGGCGTCCGGCGTGGCCAAAGATGTCACCGATAAAAAGGAGCTTCAACCAGACATTATCCTATTCCCATGCGGATTGGTATCGATTCGGGCGGTACGTTTACCGACTTCGTGATTCTTCACGATGACGGACGGCTCGAATCGTTCAAGCTGCGCTCCAACCCGGCGGCCCCTGCGAGCGTGATTCTGGAAGGCATTCGAAAGATCGCGGCGAAGCGTGCCGATGTGGTTCACGGGTCGACGGTGGCGACGAACGCGTTGCTCGAACGCAAGGGCGCCAAGACCGCGTTCGTGACGACGGCTGGATTCGAAGACCTGATCGCGATCGGACGGCAGAATCGCGCGGAGTTGTATAACCTGACTCCCGATCCGGCGAAGCCGCTCGTGCCGCGCGAGCTTTGCTTCGGCGCGGATGAGCGGATGCTGTTCGATGGCACGGTGGCGAAACCGCTGCGCGGCATCGAAAAGCTGAGGAAGCGGCTGCGCGGCGTGGAGTCGGTCGCGATCTGCCTGCTGCACTCGTATCAGAATGACGCGCATGAGCGTGAGTTGCTGCAGGCGCTCGAAGGTATCGGATACGTCTGTGCGTCGTGCGATATCTCGCCGGAGTTCCGCGAGTTCGAGCGCGCATCGACGACCGTAATCAACGCCTACGTCGGGCCGCTGATGGATCGCTATCTCGGCGAATTGGAGCGAGGGTGTTCGCATCCGCTTTCGGTGATGCAGTCGAATGGCGGGCTGCTGACTGCGTCCGAAGCGCGGAAGCATGCGGTGCGGACGATCCTGTCCGGTCCGGCTGGCGGCGTCGCTGGCGCGATCTCGATCGCGCGCATTGCTGGATTCGAAAGTGCGCTTACATTCGACATGGGCGGGACGTCCACAGACGTCGCGCTGGTGGGACGCGAATCGCGTCTCAGCACAGAGGCTCGTGTCGATGCCTTCCCGGTTCGGGTTCCGATGCTCGATATCCATACCGCGGGCGCGGGCGGTGGATCGATCGCTTATATCGACGCGGGCGGCAGTCTGCGCGTGGGGCCGGAGAGCGCGGGCGCATCGCCAGGACCTGCCTGCTATGGGATTGGGGACCGGCCGACCGTCACGGATGCTCATGTCGTGCTCGGCCGCATCGATCCGAACCGCCTGATGGGCGGTACGCTCCGCATCGATCCCGCGCGCGCGGAGAAGGCGCTGAGCCGCCTGGGCAAACCGAAGGAAATCGCCGCCGCGGTTGTTCGAATTGCGAACTCCAATATGGAGCGGGCGATTCGCGCGGTGTCTATCGAGCGCGGTGAAGACCCTCGCGACTATCCGCTCGTCGCGTTCGGCGGGTGCGGCGGATTGCACGCGTGCGAACTTGCGGAGTCGCTCGGGATACGCACCGTGATCATTCCGCGGATGGCGGGCGTGCTCTCCGCGCTCGGGATGTTGCTGGCCGATCGTCAACGTGATTTCTCCATTGGCGCGCTGGGCGCGTCCGATTATGAAGCGCGGTTTCGCAAGCTGGAAAAGCTTGCGCCACGCGGGTCAAAGAAAGAGCGATCCGCCGATGTCCGTTATGCCGGACAGAGCTATGAGCTGACGATCCCCTGGGGAGCGTCATTCCACGACGCGCATCACCGCGTTTACGGTTATTCCGATGAGAAACGCGCAACGCAGATCGTCACGCTGCGCCTGCGTACTACGATCCCTGTTTTGCGCCCAGCGATACAGCCGGGCGAGGCCGATTACGGATCGACTACGTTCATTCCCCGCGGCTGGAAATCACGCTCGGACTCAGCGGGCAGCCGCATTCTCACTTACGCGCCAGATCGAACCGGACGCGTCGTCCGAAACCAGAAGTGAACCGTCGGAAGCGGCGGTGACCCCGACAGGACGGCCCCAGGCATCGCCGTTCGGAAGTACAAAACCCGTGAGGAAATCTTCATAGCTGCCGTCGGATTTGCCGTTCTTCAGCCGGATGCGGATGACTTCGTGTCCTTTGCGAACGGAGCTGTTCCATGAGCCGTGCTCGGCGGCGAAGATGTCGCCTTTGTAGAACATCAACTGCAGTGAAGCGTTGTGCGCCGGGAGAAGAACGTCGGGCACGATCACTTTGCTCTTCAGCTCGGGATGTTTGCCGGCGTGGCGCGGGTCCTGGTTGCCGCCGGTGTAGAACCAGGGCCAGCCGTAGAATCCGCCGGGTTCGACGTGGGTGACGTAGTCGGGAACGAGGTTGTCGCCGAGGCCATCGCGTTCATTGACGGAGCACCAGAGCTGGCCGGTGGCCAGATCCACCGCGAGGCCGACAGGGTTGCGGATGCCGGCGGCATAGACGCGGACGAACTTGCCTTCAGGCGTGTATTCAAGGACGTTGGCGCGGTTCTTTTCTCCAGGAGTGGTGTCGGGATCGTCCACGTTGGAGCCGGAGCCGATGGCGACGAAAAGGCTCTTGCCGTCCTTCGAGAATGCGAGATCGCGGGTGGAATGACCCCCGCTCGGAATGCCGGTGATGATGGTTTCCGGTTTGCCGGTCGCGGTGAGATCGCCGGTCTCGTATGGGAAGCGGACGACCGTGGTGGTGTTCGAGGCGTAGAGCCACTGGGGGTTCGCAGCGGGATAAAAGGCGAGGCCGAAGACCGGGCCGAGGCCGCTCGCGTAGTCGCTCGCGGCGGTTCCCCGGTAGACGCGGATGTGACCTGTGCCGGTTTCGGCGAGGAAGACGTCGCCGTTGGGGGCGGTCTTCATGGCTCGCGGCGTGTGGAGGCCGGATGCGAACAGGTTTACTTTGTAACCGGGAGGGGCTTGCGGGAGGGCGCCTTCGGGCCTTGGGACGATGTGGGGGCTGTTGTTGGCAGATGGGGTAGCGTAGGGTTTCGGGAGGTCGGAGGGGGTGATGTGGTGGGTTGCGGCCGCGGCTATTGGGACGACGACCGAGAAGATGAATAGTTTGTTCATGAGCGCTCCTTGTTGGTTGCGCCGGCCGGAAGGCCGACGTGCAGGGCCGAAGCCCTGCCCCACGTTGCTTAGGTCAGTTACCAGTCAGATTGGTCTGAATTTGATTTGGGTTTGGGCTAGCCTCCGAGGATGTCGAGCATGGAGGGGCCGCAGATTCGTTCGATTTCGGCTTTGAATTCTTTGTCCGGGCGCACCTTGGTGGGGACGTCCAGGATGACGGAGAAGTCTCTCGGGTTTTCGAGGCGGAGGCGGACCTGGGTTTCGCCTGGTTTTCTGCTGAAGAGGTTCAGGAGCTCCGCCGGGCGATCGATGCCATTGCGTCCCACGTAAACTTTGATGCTGATGAGCGACGGCAGCGAGATGCGCGCGACATCCAGCGGGATGATTTCCTTGATGGAAACTTTGGTTGGGTTGTCTTCTTCCGGCAACGCCATGCCGCGAATCAGAACGGCCTGGTCTTCTATCATCAGGGGCCCGAGGGTTTCGAAAGACGTGGAGAATACGAGGCCTTCGGTTGTGCCGTTGCGGTCTTCGATCGTCGCCAGCGCCCAGGGCTTACCTTCCTTGGTGCGGCGGCGCTGAATACCGGTGAGAACGCCACACATCGCGACTTCGGCGCCTTTTTCGAGACCTTCGAGAGTTGTCGAATCGTGTCTGGCGAGCTCGGCGATCTTTTCTTCGTAGGCGTCGAGCGGATGGCCGGTCACGTAGAAGCCGAGCATTTCCTTTTCGCCCGTCAGTTTTTCGCGGAGGGTTTCCTGCGGGGCTTTCGGCAACTGCGGTTCGGGATGCGATTCCATCATGCCGCCGAATAATCCACCCTGGCCGGAGGCTTTGTCGCGCTGCGCGGCGGCGCCGGATTCGATTGCTTTATCGAGCGCGAGCAGAAGCTGAGGACGCGTACCGCCGAGACCATCCATCGCTCCGGCTTTGATCAGACTTTCGATCACGCGGCGATTGATGGCGCTCATGTCGGCGTCTTCGCAAAACTGGAAGATCGATTTGAAGCGTCCGACTTCTTCGCGCGCGCGGATGATGGCTTCGACCGCGCCCTGCCCCACGTTCTTGACTGCTCCGAGACCGAAGCGTACGGCGTCGCCTTCGCTGTCGCGCGCGGGCGTGAACATGTAGTTCGAGGCGTTCACGTCCGGCGGGAGCACGCGGATGTTCATTTCGCGGCACTCGTTGATGTACTTCACGACCTTCGGGGTATTGCCGGTTTCCGAAGTGAGCAGCGCGGCCATGAAATCGACCGGGTAGTGGGCTTTCAGATAAGCGGTGACGTAGGCGAGGAACGCGTAAGCCGCGGAGTGCGACTTGTTGAAGCCGTAGCCCGCGAACTGCTCCATGAGGTCAAAGAGCTTTTCGGCGCGCTTCGCGTTGTGGCCGCGCTCGACCGCTCCCTTCATGAAGGTCTCGCGCTGCTTGACCATCTCCTCGAGCTTCTTCTTGCCCATGGCGCGGCGCAGCATATCCGCGCCGCCGAGCGAGTAGCCGGCGATGCGCGAGGAAATCTGCATCACCTGCTCCTGATAGAGGATGACGCCGTAGGTTTCTTCGAGGATCTCCTTTGTATCGGCAAGCTCGTACTGGATCGGCTTGCGGCCGTGCTTGCGCTCGATAAAGTCATCGAGCATGCCGCCCTGAATGGGGCCGGGGCGATAGAGCGCGTTGAGCGCGGTGAGGTCTTCGATGCGGCTCGGTTGGTAGCGGCGGAGAATATCGCGCATGCCGGGCGATTCGAACTGGAAGACGCCGCTCGTCAGGCCCTTGCAGAAAATTTCGTAAGCCTTCGCGTCCGTGACCGGCAGATCTTCGAGGACGATCTTCACGCCGTGGCGCTGGTCGATCATCTTCAGGGCTTCATCGATCAGGGTGAGCGTGGTGAGGCCCAGGAAGTCCATCTTGAGGAGCTGGAGTTTATCCAGCCCGTTCATGTCGTACTGGGTGACGATTTCCTCTTTGGCCGTCTTCGCGAGCGGGACGAGATTCTTCAGCGGCTCGGGCGAGATGACGACGCCCGCGGCGTGCACCGATGAATTGCGCGCGAAGCCTTCGAGGCGCACGGCGACATCGAGCACTTCGTTAACTTTGGCTTCTTTGCGCCTGAGGTCCGCGAAGCCCGGCTCCATCTCGAACGCCTGCTTGAGCTCGATATTGAGCACGTTCGGGACGAGCTTGGTGACGCGGTCGACTTCGCCGAAGGTCATATCGAGCACGCGGCC
>CAZWTH010000188.1:0-41238 GCA_964636715.1 uncultured Solibacteraceae bacterium
GGATTCATCGTCCGAGCGCTGACCGGAAGCGTTTTTACGTGGAGCACTTCATTTCGGATATCCGGCTGCTTTCCGCGGCGGATATGCGGCGGCTTTTTCCGGACGCCGTGATTCTGCGCGAGCGATTTTTGCTGTTTACGAAATCGCTGGTGGCGTATCGCCTGGGTGGGCCGATTTACAATCGGCCGCAGATTGACAATCTGCCCCACTAAAGGCTGAGAATTTCCTTGAGGCGCGCGGATTGACGGCGCGAGAGCTCGACGTTCCTGCCTCCGCGCAAGCGAACGATCAGATTTCCGGCAACGCCCAGTTCCGCCGCCTCGATGGAATTCAGATTCATGATGTGCTGCCTGCTGGCGCGAAAAAATGTCGCAGGGTCCAGCCGTTCTTCGAATGCCGCGAGCGCGCCCGGAATCAGCGGATGTTCGGCGCGAAAGAAGACGCGGGTATAGTTGCCCTCCGATTCGAGCAGATCGATTTCTTCGAGCGCCACGATCCAGCAGCGTTCTCCGTCGCGCAGAAAGACTTTGCCGGGCTGCGATTTCACGGATCGTCCGCGCAGCTTCTTCAGCGCGGCCGCCAGACGCTCCGGCGCGATCGGTTTGAGCAGGTAATCGAGGGCGTTGGCATCGAACGCGCGCAGGGCGTGCTGGTCGAAGGCGGTGGTGAAGATGACCTCCGGAACATCGGTGAGGCGGCTCAACAAATCGAAGCCACTCATGCCGGGCATCTGGATATCGAGGAAGAGTACGTCAGGCCGAAGCTTCTCGATTTGCGCGAGAGCGGTTTCGCCATCGGCCGCCTCGCCGGCAATTTCCACTTCCGGATGCGCCGCCAGCAGCCGCCGCAATTCCTGGCGGGCGATGCGCTCATCATCCACAATGACAGCTTTCATAAGATTCGCGGAATGACTACAGTGGCGGTCACAAGATTATCCCGGTCCGATAAATTCAGGCTGGCGCGCTCTCCATAAATGAGACGCAGTCGCTCGCGGGCATTTGCCAGTCCCGTATGCGCCGAATGCGGATCAGGCGGCCGCAGACTTCCGGTGTTCTCGACTTTGACGATCACAGATTCCGCCTCCGCGCCGCAGCGCACCTGAACCGCGCCGCCGGAGGGAAGCCGTGAAATTCCGTGCCGCATCGCATTCTCAACCAGAGTTTGTACCAGCATCACGGGGACGGCGCAGTCCGAAGCCGCCGGCTCGATATCGAGCGAGACCTGCAAACGCTCCTCGAATCGAGTGCGTTCGAGCTCGAGGTAATCGGCAACGGCCTCCATTTCTTCGCTGAGCGGCACGGTCTGTGCGTCAGTGGCCTGCAACGCCCGTCGCAGCAGCCCGGCCAGCAGCGTGATCATATGCTGAGCGCGCGGCGCATCTTCGCTGATCATCCCGCGAATGGTGTTCAGGGAATTGAACAGGAAATGAGGATTGACCTGAGCCTGCAGCGCCCGCAACTCCGCCTGCCGCAGCGTGAGCATCAACTCGATTTCGCGTAGCTGGGCGCGGCGGCTTCGCGTGACGCCAAGATAGATTCCCGTCCAGGTACAGCAGACAATCACGAGACCGCCCGCGGTACCCGCGATTGCCGCCGCAGGGAAGGCATCCGGACCGGCAAGCCCGCGTGACACGCCGGCAACGAGCGCCGCGAGAAGCAGCCCAACGCCAATCGCCGCGCTGAAAATACGCGGAAACCCGCGCGCGGGCGGCAGAGTCAGCCATCCTCTGCGCCGGAAGAGCCCGCGCATCCAGTGCGTCACACCGATGCTATAGACGAAGAACAGGGCGAAGCCGATCGCCGTCGCGGCATGCCATCCCGTAGTGAGCGTGGCAATGGCGAGGCCGACGACGCTGTAGACGCCCCAGCCCGCAACCTGGTAACTCCAGTACAGCCAGTTCGTTTTGCCACGCATATCTTTTCGCTATTGGCGACGAAAGACGATTTGTCCATCCAGCATAGTCCAGACCGGGTGGCGCACCATTGAAAGCCCGCCGCAAATTATTGATAACAATAGAAGCGCTATTGGCGGGCTTTCATGGTTGCTTGTGGCGCGAAGCGCCATCCGGACAGGGCAGAGAGTTTCGCAAGTGGGTTGGCGTCAGCGAGGATAAGGTCGGCGCGATATCCCGCGGCGATACGGCCCAGTTCCGCCGGCTTTCCAAGGTACGCGGCATTGTTCGCGGTGGCGAAGGTCAGAATTTCGGCGCGGGTGAAGCCGGCGCGCTCGAAATGATTCAGCTCGTCGTGGAAACCCGCGCCGTATCGGACCATGGGGGCGTCCGTGCCGATCGCCATTCTCGCGCCGGCCTGGTAAAGCTCGCGCACGGCGCGGTAGCTGAGCTGCATGAGGCGCTCTTTCTCCGCCGCGGAGAGCTTCTGGAGGCCGCGATCCGTCTCGACCTCCCCAAAAGTCGGATCAATGAACGGATGCCGCCCCGCGACCAGAGCCCTGAGCGAATCCGGCACGGCCTGCAGATAGGCGCTGTGTTCGATTCCGGTGGCGCCGGCGCGAAGGGCGTCCTCATCTTCCTGGGCGGTTTCCGCGTGGACAATGCTGATCAGATGATGACGATCGCCCCAGCGAATCGCGGCGGCCATTAACTCCGGGCTGAGTTCTTCTTTCGCCCGGCCGATTGTTCCATGGATGATCTTCAGGGCATCCGGCGGCCCTGCGGCGAAGTTCCTGTCGAGCGCGGCAAGCAGGTCCGCTTCATTTGTTACGACGATGGCGCCCTGGCGAGAGATTCCCTCCTGCCAGATAGTGCTCACCGGATGTCCGTGCGGCGATGTGACCAGACGGCCCGAAGTGAAGAATCGCGGCCCGAGCGTTTTCTTCGCCAGGATATCCGCGCGCATCCGGAAGTTGTCCTCCGCCGAGCCGCCCAGGTCGCGCACCGCGGTGATCCCACTGGCCAGGTATTCGCCACGCTGAACGCCATAGCGGCCCATCATGGATCGCATGAAATATCCAAAGCTGAATCCGGCCGGGACTTCCACGGGCGACTGAATATGAGTGTGGACGTCAATCAGGCCGGCTATGAGCCAGCGGTCCCGCGCATCGACCTGTGGCCAGCCGGGATGAACCGGCGCCGGGCTGATCTCCACGATGCGGCCATCTGAGACGTAGACATTCTGACCGTCGATGATTCTGTTGGCGGTGGGATCCACGATATGCGCTCCAGTGATGACCAGGTTGCCGGAGGGATCGGGCCATCGCATGTTTGTGGAGGCGGTGAGATAAATTGGCGCGCAGATGCCCGCGGCGCAGGCGAGTGTTGCCGCGCCGCGCGTCCAATGCGCGGCGCGGGAGGTCGCGAGGAAATACACGAGCCGGACCATCCCAAAGAACGAAGGCGTCGCGCTCAGGTAGATGAGCAGCCGTCCGTGAGCCAGGGGATGAAACACCGCGCCGCCCCAGAGGGGGTAGATGGCCGCCAGCGTCAAAAAATAGAGGGGCAGCGAAAGCAAATATCCGAAGAGAAGCTTCTTCCACGTTCGCCCCTGATAGAAGGCGAGCAAGGCGCCGATGGGAAACCAATAGAAAAGAGCCAGGACGAGTTCGCCGGCCGGTCCTTCGAGCGCGCTGCGCCAGCCTCCCAGCCGGTAGAGAAGGCAAATATCGAGAGGAAGCGGCGCGGCGAACAGGAGAGAAGCGACCGTGAGAAATTTACGATATCGATCCATGGATCGATTCTGCGGCTGTTTGCGAAACCGGACGGCGAAAAAGTGATGAGCGGTCGCGCGCGACGTTTGAACGGCTGGCCGGTCAGGAAGTCTGCGGTGGCGTATCCGCGGTCCGTTGAGAAGCCTCCCGCCGGGCATCCAGAATTTCGCGGATTCGCGCCAGCAACGCGGGCGAGGAAAACGGCTTCTGGATGAAATTGACGACCTGATCGCCTTCCATCCAGAGCCGATCGTTGTAGCCGGACATATAAAGAACAGGAACGCCGGGATAGACGCCGGAGAAATGCTCGGCGAGTTCGACGCCGCCGCATTCGGGCATCACCACATCCGTCAGCAGAAGATCGATTGGGCCGGGGAAGCTGTGGATGACATCCATTGCTTCAAGACCGTTGGAGGCTTCCGCGACGCGGTAGCCGTTGCGCTCGAGAATATGGCGCACATAGCCGCGCACGCCGGCTTCATCTTCCGCCAGCAGGATGGTTTCGGTACCGGCGGATGGAGGAGGGGCCGCCAACTCCGGTGCGCCGCTCTTGCCGGCCTCCACCGCCGGGAAAAGGACCCGGAATGTGGCTCCCTGACCGGGCTCGCTGAGCACGGTGATAGAACCCTTGCTCTGCTGCACGATGCCATACACCGTCGAAAGCCCGAGGCCTGTGCCCTTTCCGCGCTCCTTGGTTGTGAAGAACGGTTCGAAGATGCGCGATTTGACTTCGGGCGGCATGCCGACGCCGGTATCGCTGACCGCGAGCATGATGTAGTGGCCCGGTTCGAGCGCGAGACGTCCCGGGCCGGATTCCTCGTCGATATAGATATTCGCGCTCTCGATCAGGAGTCTGCCGCCGCCGGGCATGGCGTCGCGCGCGTTGATGGCCAGGTTGACGATGATCTGCTCCACCTGGTTGGGATCGGCGCGGAAAATTCCGATATCCGGCGGGAGCGAAAGCGAGAGCTGAACGTCTTCGCCAATCAGGCGGCGCAACATCTTTTCGATGTTGGTGACGACGTCGTTGAGATGGACGTCCTTCTGCTCGCTGGCCTGGCGGCTGGCGAAGGAGAGCAACTGCCGCGTGAGCGCCGCGGCTCTTGCCGCCGCGCGAGAGATTTGTTCCACCGGCTCCACGACGGGATCGTTCGGGTCGCAGCGGCCGAGGATCAGCTCCGAATAGCCGGAAATGATGGTGAGGAGATTGTTGAAGTCATGCGCCACTCCGCCCGCGAGCTGGCCGATGCTATCGAGCTTCTGCGATTGCATCAACTGCTGTTCGAGCTGCTTGCGTTCCGTTACATCGCGCATGATGGCGGCGAAGCAGAGCAATTGGCCGGTTTCGGGATCGTTCACCGGGAAGATGTTCATCAGCACATGGATGGGCTGCTGGGTCGCGATATGGCGCAACCGCGCTTCACCCACCCAGTTGCCCTCTCCGCGCAGCACGGAAGGCAGGATTTCGCCGCTCAGGTTCGACCATGCGTCTTCGGGGTGCAGATCGGCGAATGACGTTCCGAGGGCGCGCCGCGCTTCGAGGCCGACCATACGGCAGCCCGCGTGATTGATGTAAATGATGGTTCCATCGAGCGCCATCATGCCGACGAAATCGTCAGTCTGTTCCACCAGAGAGACGAACTTCTGCCGCTCTTCTTCGGCGAGGCGGCGTTCGCTCACGTCCCAGCACACGCCGGTGAGGCGGACGGGCTGGTTATTCTCGTCGCGGAACATATTGCCGCGGGCGGTCAGCGTATGCACGCTTCCATTCGGCCAGATCACGCGGAATTCGATTTCGAAAGGCGCGTCGATTCGGAGCGATTCGGCGGCGGTTCGCCGGACGCGTTCGCGGTCCCGCGGATGGATCATGCGGAAGAACTTCTCGTAACTGTTCAGGTCAGCGCTGGGTTCGAGACCGAACAGGGGGTACATGAAATCGTCACCCACGATGGCGGCGTCGGCGATCTCCCATCGCCACGTGCCCACGCCGGAGGACTTGAGCGCGAGGTTCAGCCGCTCATGCGCCTGGAGCAGCGCGGCGTCGCGGATCTGGATTTGTCCCAGCATTTCATTGAAAGCGTCAATGAGCAGCGCGATTTCGTCGCGGCCGCCGCTGGCGGGGACGCGGCTGGAATATTTCTTATCGCGGGAGACCACGCGCGCCACGTCGGCGAGCTGAATCAGCGGACGCGCGGTTTCCCTCTGGAAGATGGTGGAGAAGAGAAGCGCCGCGGGCAGGGAAATCAGCAGGATGACGATGGCAATGCCGCCGTATCGCAGCAGGCGGTCCGAAATCTCCGTGAGGTCGGAACGCATGTGAACCGTGCCGATCAGCTTTCCCTGAAAAACAATCGGGCGGACGAGTTCCAGCGCATTGCTGGTGAATTTGTGGACTTCCGGTTTGCCCTGCGGGAGCGTGAGCGGCGTTTCGCGGATTTCGCCGGCTTCGCGCGAGTAAGTGGCGAAGGGCGCGCCCTGCGCGTCGTAAATGCTGACGGATACGATGTGCGGCGCGGCGTTCAGCGCGGAAAGAGTATTGCGCGCGGAATCGGGATCGCCGAAAACCACGGCGGAAGCGCAGTTCGAACTGACGATCTGGGCTTCGATCGAGAGATTCTGCACCATCGAAAGCCGCAGCGTGGCCAGTTCATAGGCTACGTACGCGGAGGAAGCCAGCAGCAAAGTGGCGCCGCTGACGAGAAGATTCATCCACGTCAGCTTCTTGCGGATGGAGTAACGGCCAAGGTTGAAGTTCACGGCGTCCTCCTGACGATGCGCGCCACCTTCAACAGGTCCGAACTCAGGCTCAGCCCCATGCGCTGGGCCATGCCGAGATTGATCTCGAACTTGACCCGATTGCCGTCGGGAACAAATTCAATGATGCCGCCCTGTCTGACAAAGTCCGGGATGTCGGAAACGGTGAGAACCGGCGCCGTACCGATCGCGGCCAGAATGGCGGGCAACTGTCCGGATTCCGAGGAACTGATGAAGAGAATGCGGCAGCCCGTGGCGTCGAGCGGCTGAGCGATGCGGCGCACCACGAGCGGCGAGCCCCCGATATTCTCGCCGCGCACCGCGTTATCGAGCGACTGGCCAAACGGGTCCTGGCCGAGAACACAGATGGCGAAAGATTCGTCGCCGCCTGGCGCCGGACGATTGCCCCACTTCTTGACGAAACGGCCGAAATCGGTCAGGTATTGGGCTTTGAGCTGGTATTCGGTGGGATGGGGACGATCCTGCGCGAAGCCGCGCGGTTCCGCGCGCAGGCAGATTGCCAGCAAAACGGCGAGCAGAATTCGGCGCGCGGCGGAGCGGCGCCGGGAGCGGAACGGCGCTGTCATTTTCTCCAGGTAATCGTCGTGAAGATGCTGCGTTTGATGCCGACCAGGCCGCTGGGATCGCCGCTGAACTCAAAATGACGCGGCTGCAGTAAATTTTTACCGGTGAGGGCGAACTCCAGATGCGGAACGCCGCGCCAGGAAAGCCGAACGTCGGCGGTTTCGTAGCTTTGGACGTGTTGCGCGCCGAGCAGGCTCACGTAACGAAAGATCTGGCTGAATTCCAGATGGCCCGGCAGGTCGAGAAACGATTGCCCGCCGAACTGATGGCGCGGGCTGGAGCCATCGACTGAAGCCGCGGTGGAGGGGTCTGTGCTGGCGGCGCTGTTTCTGACGTCCATATCGAGGAAGGAATAGGAACCCTGCAGCCGCCACCACTGGACGGGTTTCCAGTTCGGAGCAATTTCAAAGCCTTTTGAGGTCCCCTGCAGACCGTTGCGGTTGAGCAGGGGTTGTATTGTGTACGAAATTCCGTCCGTCGAAGCGGTATAGGGAACGCCGGGCTCCAGACTCTGCAGGTTGTTATAGACGTTGTAGAACGTGGCCAGATCCACGGAAAAGCCGGGAATAAACAGCTGACGGTAACCGGCCTCATAGCTCATCTCTTCTTCCGAAGTGAACACGCCATCGCCCTGCGCCACGTTGAAAACGAGCGGCGCCGTGGAATGAACAGTGGTGGATTGCAGAGTGTCTTCGTTGTCGGAAGGCGTGCGAATCGAATGCGTCGCGGCGATCCAGTACGACTGGTGCGCGGTTGGCGTCCAGAGCAGGCGGATGCTCGGCTCTGTATTGAAGCCCGAAAACGAGCTGTGGAAAAACTTGGCGCCGATCGTGAACGAGAGCCGGTTCGGAAGCAGAGCGAATTCATCCTGCGCAAAGGCGCTGTAGAGCTGATCCGTGCGCCGGTCCGGATTGAAAAAATACGTGGGCACGATTTCCGGGAGGTAAGCCGGACTCACGCGCGCGCCCAGACCCCAGATGAGATCGTTGCGGCGGCCGAGAGAAATGTGGTGGACCAGATCCAGATCGTATGTATCGCGATGCTCTCCCTGGGTTGCCTGCACTCGATTGACGCGGTCGTAATACATCTGCACCTGAAAATCGGAGCCTCCGCTGAGGGTGTGTTTCCAGTGCGCGAGGAAATTTCCGCCGGAGAGATCGGCGTTCTGGTTGAGGATGGTGGTAAACGGCGGCGTGAATGAAGTGAGACGGCTGTTCTCGCCGGCGGCGCCATCGTAGATATCGCCCTGGAACGTGACGGCGTCGCGGCCGGTCACGTCCCAATCGGCGCGAAAACCGGCCTGGACGCGCCGCTGATCGTCGAAAAGCGAGCCGGCGTAATGATATTCCGGACCGATCGTGGAAGCTTTGGAATAAACGCGGTAGTGGAAATTCCGGTTGTTCCCGGAGCCGTACCGCATATTGAAAAAGCCCTGATTGACGTTGCCGCTGCCGCCCGAAATCAAGGCGCCCTGAGTATCGCGGGCGTTTTTGGTGATGATGTTGATGACGCCGTTGACCGCGTCCGGTCCCCAGATGGTGCCGCCAGGGCCGCGGATCACTTCGATGCGGTCGATATCTTCGAGCAGCGTATCCTGCACTTCCCAATACACGCCGCGGAACTGAGGACTATAGACGCTCCGTCCGTCGATCAGAACGAGAACGGCGCGGGAAAGCCGGCTCTGAAAGCCGCGGATGCCGACCGCCCATTTGACGCCGTCAATCTGAGAAACTTCCACGCCGGGCGCGAGACGGAGAGCTTCCGGAAGGCTGGTGACGCCCGCGCGGCGAATATCCTGCTGGGTGATCACATAGACAGCGGCGGGGGTCTTCGTCACCGTGACGGGCGATTTGGAGACCGAGGTGACTTCGATGTTGCCGAGTTGCTCCAGGCTGAGGCCGCGCAGGCTGTTCTGGAGGTCGGCATTCGTTGCCGGGGACGCGTCGCGTCCCACGGGGGAGGGTTGTGCGGCGCAGGAAAATGCGCAGAATAAGGGCCAAAATGCCCTGAGAAACAAGACAACCCTTCTCCGCCTGCGGGGATCAGGCTCGCCAGTCATACTTTTCGGAGTATAGCGAAACGATGTTCCGCGGCCGCGGAAGAACACGCTCAGAGGCGAGCGTGATCAGGCCTCCAGGTCTGGACAGCGCGCTTGATGGCGTCGCGCGTGAGTTGTTCGGCGGCGGCGCGCCCGGCGAGAGCGAGAAATTCAGCATCGGAGGCGAATCGAAGCCCGATCAGTTGATCGACGGTGAGGCGCGAATCGAGGGGCTTGCCGGTCATCAGGTAGTGGCGCATGTTTTCTTCCGAGCGGATCACCCGGTCCTGCACCTTCAGCGCGAACAGCCGGCCGAAGAGCAGAGCGCCGAAGCCGACGAGCGAGAGCAGCACAAGCACCGCTGCGCTCAGACGGCCGTTGCCGTGGCCGAGGGCGCGCACCAGGTTGACGATGGCGCCGAGGACCGCGAGGATCGCCAGGGGCGCCAGAAAGTAATGAAATGGCGGGACGAATTGAGCGTGCTTTGCGTAGCTTTGCTGTTGCATAGGTGCTCCCTCTGATATCGAATGCTTCCGCGCCGGCCGGAAGGCCAGCGTGCAGGGCACGAAGCCCCGCCCCACGAATATCAGATCGATTATAGGGGAACTTAGAGCCCCAGCGGCCGAATTATTTTGAGGGCAGGCCGCGTATTGTAGTCGCGCCGGTATTGCTCGTGCGCCGGGTCGGTGGGGAAATGCTCGCCGGCGGGGTAAGGATAGACGCTCATGCCGTGGAAGGGTAGCGGTTCCACCGTGGTGGAGAACGCGGTGTTTGGATCGCGATCTTTCGCCCAGCCATCGACTTTCAGGAGATAGTCGCGGGTCCATCCGGCGGGCAGCGGCGGGAAGGCATCGGCGCGAAACCGCAGCTTAAGCTGGTCGCCTGAGCCCATGATGATGAGGCGGTCGTCGATATTCGCGGTCAGCTCTTTTACGTTTCCATAACGCGTGTAGAGGCCGGATGTCGGGTTCCAGAATGATGCCGGGGAAACTTCGGAGTAAGTGTAGGTATCGGGCTGGAGCCGGTTGGGGTCGATGCGGGCCGCGGAGAATCCACGGAAGCCGAGGTCGGCCGAGAGCAGTGCGGCTTCGCGCTGGGTGGCGTTTGGCGGCGCGGTGTCCTCGCTGAGAAAGGCTTCATCCCAGTAGACGCAGAGGTTGGTGACGATCCGGATTTTGCGGCTGGGCGAGATGAATTTCAGATCGACAGCGATAGTTTTCGGTTTGCCGGCGGGCATTCCCATGTCCGAATTGACGGTCTGCCATTTGCCGGACGCGTCCTGCATCTGAAGCAGAGGCATGGTGAATCCGTCGCGGCTTTCCTGAGAGCGGGCGCGGAAAGTGCTGCCGTCCGGCCAATCGACCCAGCCGTTCAGGAGAAGAATGGCGTGGCCGGTGGGCGCGGCGCCGGCGAAATCGAGTTCGAGGGTGTGCGTTTCCGCCACGCCGTCGCTGGTTCGGGTGAACCCTTCCGGATAACGCTGGTCGCGCTTCGTGAGCAGGGGCAGAACGTTGGCGGATTGGCTTCCGGCGAATGCGTTCGCGGCAGTGGGGTAGATGCGGTGGGTGACGCCGAAGAGGCGGTCTTCGGGATAGGGTGGGCCTTTGAATTTTTCGTTGGTGTAGATTTCGGCGCCCGCGGGATGATCCACGGCGAAGAGCCGGACCTGATCGAGATACGAGACCTCGCTCAGTTCTTCCGTAATGCGGACGTCGTAATAGCCATCGTGCGGTTTCAGGGCGCGGCCCGGGATGGAAACGAATTCGTCGTGATCCACCGGGAAGTACGAGCCATCGCCATCGGAAGCGCCGAGCGGCGCGACGCCGAGAACGTCGGTGATGAATTCGAAGTTCGATCCGTTCCAGGTCCACACCATCGGGCACGAACCGGAGAGGCGCTGCGCTTCTTCGTATTTATACGTTTTGTTCGCGACTTGCTTGATTTCGTTCTGAATGAGGCCGTTCGGCCAGGTGATGCGGACCGTGTCCGCCGTTGGGTAGGCGCCGATATCGAACGTGAGGGGCACGCCCTGGTAGAGCTGCTTGCGGTAGAGAGTGCCGGCTTTGATTTCGACTTCGGCGTCCTGCGCGAGCTTCGGGCTTTTGACGCCGGTCAGTTGAACGCGAATCCAGTGGCGTTGCGAGACGGTGCGGTTGTGGCCGAAGTGAATGGTCCCGTCCTGCGCAACGCGGGCGCGGTCGATGCGGCCGTCGGCGTCGAAATCGGCGTCGAGGATGGTGAGGTCGCGCGCGGCTGCGTTGAAGGTATCGGGGCGGTAGTGGCCGCCTAAGTCGTCGCGATAAAGAACCGGCGCGTGATTGGAATAGATCACGCCAATATCGAAGGACTTCGTGTCGGGCACGGCGCGCAGGGTCCACGCGTCTACCGGGTGGCCGGCGACGAACGGGAAATCCGCGGTGCGATCGGCGAAACCGGCTGTGCCCTGATTGCGCATGAGCGCGGGCTGGTCGCCGAACAGGATGAGGTCGGCGTCGTAATCGTGGTCGTAATCGACCCAGACGGCGCGCTCGAAGCGGCGCTGGGGCAGCGCGATCTTCGCGTCCGCGAATTTGCCGCCGGTATTGCGGTAAATCGCGGGGCCGGATTCCGTGAGGATGCAGAGGTCAATCAGGCCGTCATTATCGAAATCGCCCGCCGCCGCGTAGAGAGCGCCTTTGATCGCGCCGAGCCCGGAATCGGCCACGCGCCGCGAGCCTTGTAAATAGAGGTTCACGCCTTCCGCGGACCACACCAGCAAATCCGTCTGGCCTTTGCCGGTGGCATCGATCGGCAGCATGCCCGCTGTTTTGGCGTCCACTTTTGGCGTGAGGAGTGTATCGGTGAATGACGGCGCGGGCGTTGCGGCGGATGCGGTGACCGGGCGCGGCGGATCGTAGATTTCGGCGTAATCGCACCAATCGACGTTTTCCGGAGTGGCCGCACCTTCCTGCTGCTTTTTCAGATCGAGGAACGTCTGGAGCTCGCGCGCGGCGTCTTCGGGGCGGCCCGCCTGGCGATAGAGGCTGGAGAGTTGGTAATGAACCGCGACCAGGTTCGGGTTCAGCGCGCGCGCCTTCTCCAGTTCGGCGATGGCCTCTTCCGGATGATCCGGCTTGACGAGACTGCCAAGCTGATAGTGGGCGATGGGCTCATTCGGAGTGAGCTTCAGCATCTGGCGGAACTGCGCGATCGCGAGTTGATCCTCGCCCTGATTTTTATAGAAAATGCCGAGATTGAACCAGGTATGGGGAAGCGAGGGGTCGTGTTTCTGAACTTCGAGCAGAAGCGGGACGGCGGCATCGGACTTGCCCGCCCGCAGTAAAGCCAACGCGTAATTCAGCTTTTCGCGATCCGAGTTCGGCGCCAGATCCAGGGCCTTTTTGAATTCGGCGACAGACTCATTTGCCGTGGTGGGGTTTTCGTAGAAAGCTTTCCCCAGGTTGCGGGCCTGCTCGAGGCGCTGCGCGGTATCCGGAACCGCCGCGTCGCTGAGGATAGCGACAAGCGCCGCGGCGCAAATCAGCAGCGGCTGTTTCATTGAGAGGGCTTTCCGCACAGCTTCAGGATGGCACGCACGGCATCGACGCACAACGCGGCGGCGTGCTTCGATTCGTTGGTCAGGCCGCCCACCGCAGCCTCCACTTGTTCGCGGGAAATGGCGGCCAGTCCGGCGGCATCGCGTCCGGCGCAGAGCTCCGTCAGGGCGGAGCCGGCGCCGATCGATGCGGCGCATCCGCGAACCTTATATGCCGTCTCCGCCACGCGGCCGGACTCCATGCGGAGAGAGAACCGGAGGATATCGCCACACACCGGATTCGAAACCTCAATTGTGACTGCCGGCGCCGCAAGCTCCCCGACGTTGCGCGGGTTACGGAAATGATCGATCAGCTCGGGGCTCACGGTAAATCCAAGTGTAAACTGTCTGCGGGTTGGTAGATAAGGCGACAGCTAACTGGTTATGACAACTGTGGTAGCGGGAATTATGGTAAAAGACGGCAGGATTCTGATCTGCCGGAGGCGTGCGGATCAGCCCCATGGGCTCAAATGGGAATTCCCTGGGGGCAAGGTTGAGCTGGGGGAATCGCCGGAAAAGGCGTTGCGGCGGGAACTTTCGGAGGAGTTGGGGATCGATTCGGCGCCTCCCGCGGAGTTGACCCGGTACACGTTCGCTTATCCTGGCAAGAACCCCATCCTGTTGATTTTCCTTCTGGTAACTGCGTGGCAGGGAGAGGTGGAAAACCGCATTTTCGAGACGATGATGTGGGAGACGCCGGGGCGTCTTCGCGAGTACGATTTCCTCGAAGGGGACCTGCCGTTTCTGGGTTCGAAAGAGTTCGCGGGGTTGACAGAGTGACGTGCCGCGTTTTCAGCGGCAGCGCAGGCGTGCAGGCAACGGCAACCGCAAAACCGGTCTCGAACGGGGATGGCTTCTGCAGGGATCTCCGATTAGCAGGAGCGGTTTGTTGTGATAGCACATACGCTATCATCGGGGTGGATGGGAGCACGAGTCGTGGTAGACACCAATGTCCTTGTTGGGGCGCTGCTAAGCCCGTCCGGCCACAATCGCAGCGTAATGCGGGCCTGTTTTGAGGAGCGCGTTCACCCAATCGTCGGGGAGGCTCTCTTTCACGAATACGAGGATGTGTTGGGCAGGGATGCCATGTTTCGGGAATGTCCGATCTCCACGGTGGAACGCGGCCGCTTTTTCGAAGCGTTCCTTAGCCTGTGCGAGTGGATCCAGGTTTATTATCTTTGGCGGCCCAATCTTCGCGACGAAGGAGACAACCATCTGATCGAGTTGGCCGTAGCCGGCGGTGCGGACTTCATTATTACCAACAATGTTCGTGATTTTCGTGAGGCGGAACTACGGTTCACATCGATCCAGGTCGTGGGACCGGGACAGTTGAGGAAGGAACTGAAATGAGCACTTTGACGATTCGAATTCCCGGGGGCAAACACGAGCGATTGAGGAACCTCGCGAAGGCGAGGGGCATAAGCGTAAACCGTCTGATCGATGAGCTGGCGACTGTGGCGCTGACGGAATACGATAGTGAGACCCGCTTCCGCGCCATGGCCGCCCGGGGATCGAAGAAGGAAGGATTGGCGCTTCTCTCGAAGCTGGATCGGGCGTATCAGAAGTAGAAATGAGGAGAGGCGATTTGTTGCGGGAGACCGCAATGCGCCGATTCAGTCGATTGGTTGCTCAATGGCGTACCGGCGCATTGTGCGAATTATCTCAAGGGCCGCCGGGGAACCCGGATGAATGCAGATAAGTGGTTATATCCCCCAGGGTAGTTGCGAATCGTTATATAGCCTAAAGACAGTCTGTCGCGACAGCATCGTCAGATGGTACTACTGGGTCTAGACTACCTGCACCATGCCTCTCGATACCAATCGATTCGAGACCTCGCCGCAATCCGCGTGGCCCTGGCGGGCGGGGATGGTGGTGGACGATCCGAAGCTTCAGGAACAGATCGCCGCTGCGCTGGCGGAGGTGCGGGCGACGTGCGTTTTCCAGATTTCGGCGTCGGCTCCGGTGCGGGAAGTTCTGGAACGGATTGAGCGGGACCAGCCGGATCTGCTGTTTGTGGAAATCGCGGCAACGCCGATTCCGGCGCGCGAGTGGATGGGCGCGACGCAAAGCGCCGACGGCCTTCCCATCGTGGCGGCTGTTCACGCCACGGCCGATCCGGAGCACATGATTGGCGCGTTGCGCGCCGGCGCCGCCGAATTCCTGAGTTTGCCGATGGCCCCGGCGATTTTCCCGGCGCTCAATCGCATTGGGGCTCGTCTGGCTTCCAAACAGCCGGCGGAAACCTCGCAGGGGCGCATCATCGGCATTGTTTCGGCGAAAGGCGGCTGCGGCGGGACTACGCTCGCGTGCCACCTGGGAATGGCGCTGGCGAAGGCGGCTCCGGACCGCCGGATTCTGGTGGCGGATCTGGATTATCAGAGCCCGGCGGTACACCGGGTGTCCCGTGTGGCGCCAAAACATCGCGCGGGAGACACGTTCGATTCGGTGCGGAAGCTGAGTTCTTCCAACTGGCAGGAGTATTTCATGCCGGTTCAGGAAAACGTGGATGTGCTGGCGGGGCCCGATCCGCAGCAGAGCGCGATGCCGGAGCCGTGGAGAATTGACAGCCTGTTCCGGCACATTAATCGGGTGTATCCGCTGGCGCTCGTCGACCTGGGCCGTCATCTGACGCCGGGTATCTGGGCGTTCCTTCAGCACGTGGACGAACTGATGGTGATCGCCGCGCCGGATGTGCTGGCGCTCTACCAGACCCGGTATATCATCCAGACCCTGACCAGCCGGGGGTTCGAGCGGGGGCGGCTTCGGCTGATCCTGAATCTGAGCGATAAAACACCACGAGATTTTTGGATCGAAAGTATCGAACAAATGTTCGAAATGAAGCTTTTCGGGGTCATACCGGCGGATTATTCCGGGCTGGCGGAGGCGTCGAAGGGGGAATTCTCATTTCCCGCGGATGCGCCGTTCGGCAAAGCCGTGAATAAGCTGGCGGGGCGCGTCCTGAAGAATGAAAATCCAGGATCGGCAAAGAGGGCCGCATGACATCTCCCACACTGCGACGGCTGAATCAGATACCGATAGTTCCGGCGGCGGCAAAGACGCACGGATCCGCCGACGCGCCGCCGCTCCGGACGGCGCGCCCCCAGGGGCCTGAGCCCAAAGATGAAAATGCGCAGGACGCTGGGACAAAGGACGGTAAAGAGCGTTATGCTGGTACCAAGTCTCACCTAATGACCCAATACTCCGTGTTGTTCATCAGCGCCGATTCGGCCCCTGCTGAGAAGCTGGAACGCCTGCTGCGCGATGACGAAGCACTGGCGGTGGAATGCACGCGGGTGGAATCCCTGTTCGACGGATTGCGCTCGATTCAGGACCGGCAGTTCGATCTGATCCTTTCGGAGTTGTTCCTGCCGGACGGTCAGGGTATCGCGACGCTTCGCCACCTCCAGCAGCACGCTCCCCGAACCCCCGTGATTCTGCTCTGCCATGCGCAGGATCGCGACACCGCGGTTACGGCGGTACGGAAAGGGGCGCACGATTTCTTCTGTTACGAGGAACTCGATCCCGCGAATTTTCAGAGATCGATTCAGAATGCTCTGAGCAGCACCGGGACGCCGAGTCCCGTTAATAAAGAGTCCGAGCGGCGTAACAATGCGCGGTTCGATTGCCATCTGGCGGTCAGTTACCAGACGCTGGAGAAGCCATTTATCTCGGGTCAGGGCGAAAGCGAAACCCTGAACATCAGCAGCAAGGGCGTATTGTTCCGCGCGAGCGAAGCGCTGGAGCCCGGGCAACTGGTGCAGGTGTCGGTCGATTGGCCGGCGCGTCTGGAGAATCAGATTCCGTTGAAACTGGTCGCGGAAGGCCGCATTGTACGCAATATCAAGGGCGTGGCCGCGATGACGATTGAGAAGTACGAATTCCGGACCCGCCGCGCACCGGCGCAGGCAACCGGGCAAGGGAAAGCCGCTGCGCCGTCAGACGGCAAACCATCAGGCCGCTCGTCAGAAGCGGCAGCAGAAGAATCATCCCAGCCGGGTACGGCGGCGGGCGGATCGGCCAAAGCGATTCAGAGTTAAGGCGCGCCGCGCCCGGTCTGAACAGCGCTTGACGGTTCCCATTTGTCTATTTCAAGCCGCATTGGATGCCGGAGGAAGAAGTGCCAAAAGTTCTTTTAGTCAGCGACCAGCCCGTACTGTTGGGCGGTTTTCAGGAAGTCCTCGAATGCCGGGGCTTCGATGTCATTGTGGGCGATCCGGTATCGCTTCCTTCCGAGAAGGATGGTGGCTCCACGCCGGATCTGGTGCTGCTCGATCTTACCGCCGGTCTGACGTTCGGCAATCTCACGGAAGTCAGCGGACATTTGCCTGGATGCCCGGTTGTGCTCTGGGCGGAGGCGATGCCGCTCGATACCGTATTCCGCGCGCTTGAATTCGGCGTGCGCGGCATTGTGGAGCGGTCTTCCTCGGCCGAGCACCTGGCGGATTCGCTGCGGCGCGTGGCGGGCGGCGAAATGCAGATTGGCTTCGCGGCCACCAGAGAAGCGGCTCCGGCGCGACGGCGCGTCACGCTGACGCCGCGTGAGCGGGAGATCGTGATCCTGCTGCGGCGCGGGTTGCGCAATAAGCAGATCGCCACCGAAATGGGGATCACCGAAGGTACCGTCAAGATCTATCTGTTCCGCCTGTTCCACAAGCTGGACGTCCGCAATCGCTTCGAACTGGCGCGTTGCGGCGCGGTGGATGATATTGTCGCTCCGCCCCCGCAGGCGAAGCCGGCCGGGACGCCTGCCGAGGGGGCTCGGGTTTCGCCCGCCGCCCGCAAGGCAGCGGCGATGGACCGCGAGCCCGTCACGATCGCATAAGCGCGCATTGCGCGTCACTATACTCGGGATATGTCCGGGCGCCTGTATGTGGTTGCGACTCCCATCGGGAATCTGGAAGACATCACGTACCGCGCGGTACGCATCCTGAAAGAAGTGGACTGGATTGCCTGCGAGGACACCCGAACCACGCGGCGGCTTCTCGATCACTACGGGATTTCGAAAGCCACGGTCAGTTATCACGAACACAATGAATCGGACCGCGCGACGGAGTTGATCGCCCGCATTCAGCAGGGCGAGACAGGCGCGCTGGTTTCGGATGCCGGCACGCCGCTGCTTTCCGATCCCGGTTACCGGCTGGTGCATGCGGCGGCGGAGGCAGGCGTCCGGGTGGAAGCTCTGCCAGGGCCTTCGGCGCTGCTGGCAGGGCTGGTTGTGTCGGGACTGCCCACCGATCGTTTTCTCTTCGCCGGATTTTTCCCCGCTAAACAGGGACAGCGGCGTCATCTGCTGGAATCGCTGGCGGACGAAGCCGCGACGCTGGTCTTCTATGAAGCGCCGCACCGGATTGTGGAGACGCTGGAAGATATTACAACGACGCTGGGCGAGCGGCCTGTTGTGGTGGGGCGGGAACTCACCAAACTCCATGAAGAGACTCTGCGCGGGACGGCGGATGAGATCCGGGAATCGCTGATTACGCGCGATGCCATTCGCGGCGAGTTCGTGGTGATGATCGGCAAGGCCGAGGCGCCCGCACGGGAGAGCGATGTGCCGATTGAGACCATGATCGAAACGCTGATCGGGGCCGGCATCGAGCGCATGGACGCCATCAAGACCGTGGCGCGTGAGCGAGGGCTTTCGAAGCGCGAAGTGTATAAGCTGATCAGCGGGCCGCGGGGTCCAAAGCAGAGTCGCTGACCGCGCCTCTACACTGGAATTTGCAAATCGTCACGATTGCGGGAGGCGGGCTCGCCGGCTCGGAAGCGGCCTGGCAGCTTGCGGAGCGGGGAATCGGGGTTGTCCTCTATGAGATGCGGCCGGTGCGGACAACCGACGCGCACCAGACCGACAGGCTGGCGGAGCTTGTCTGCAGCAACTCGCTCAAGAGCGATCAATATCCTTCGGCCTCCTGGCTGTTAAAAGAAGAGCTGCGGCGGCTCGATTCGCTGCTGCTGCGCGCCGCGGCCGTGGCGCGCGTGCCGGGTGGACAGGCGCTGACGGTCGACCGGAACGTCTTTGGCGCCGAGGTCACGTCGGCGATCGAATCGCATCCGCGTATTGAAATCCGGCGCGAGGAGTTCAGCGAGATCGATCCTTCGCGGCCTGTGATTGTTGCGACTGGCCCGCTGACGAGCCACGCGCTGGCGTCGAATATCGGCCGGCTGACGGGATCAGGGCGGCTTTTCTTTTACGACAGCATCAGCCCGATTGTGGATGCTTCCACCATCGACCGCGGCATTGCGTTTCCGGCTTCGCGTTACGACAAGTCGCTCGATGGTTCGGGCGATTATCTGAACTGCCCGATGAATAAACCGGAGTACGAGCGGTTTGTCGATGAGCTGATGGCGGCGCAGGCGGTGGAATCGCATATTCCGGATGATGTGCCGTATTTCGAAGCGTGCCTGCCGATTGAGGAGATTGCGCGGCGCGGCCGCGATACGCTGCGGTTCGGGCCGATGAAGCCGATGGGACTGACAGATCCACGTACGGGGCGCAGGCCCTGGGCGGCGGTGCAGCTTCGCCAGGAGAATCTGCGGGCGGATAGCTACAACCTGGTCGGCTTTCAGAACCATCTGCGGTTCGCCGAGCAGAAGCGGATCCTGCGGCTGATTCCGGGACTGGAAAATGCCGAGTTCCTGCGGTTCGGCCAGATTCATCGCAACACTTACATCAATTCGCCCGAGTTGCTGAACGCGACGCTGCAATTGCGCGATCATCCGAATGTGTTCTTTGCCGGACAGATTTCGGGCGTGGAGGGCTATGTGGAATCGATTGCCACAGGACTCGCGGCGGGGCGGCTGGCGGCGGAATATCTGGCGGGCCGCGCCCTGAAGCCTTTTCCGCGCGAGACGGCGATTGGTTCGCTGCTGCACTACATCTCGCACGCCGATCCGAAACGATATCAGCCGGCGAATATCGCATTCGATCTGCTGCCGCCGATCGAGAATCCGTCGCGTGACCGGCGGGAACGGCAGATTGCGGTTTGCGAGCGCGCGGCGCGGAGTTTCGAAACCTGGTATGGTGTCCCGCGTCAATTTTGAGATTTGCGATGGAGAGCGTGGGGCAGCCTGTCAGGCTGCGGACTCGCTTTCCAGCGAGTCCAGCCGGCTGGAAAGCCGGCTCGCAGGCCGGAAGGCCCGCCCCACAGGAGACTATGTCGCAGCTGCGTGACGCGATTCGCGATTATCTCGATTCGCTCGTGGCGCGCGACGATTCGCCTCACACGCTGCGGAACTACGGAGCCGATCTGCGCGAGTTCGCGGAATATTTCTCGCCGCCGGATACCGAGCCGCCGGCGCCCGAGGAATTCGATCTTCTCGCTCTGCGCGAATGGCTGGCTCACCTCTACGAGAAAGATCTGAAACCCACTACGCTGCGGCGCAAGCTGGCGGCGGTGCGCGGCCTCTTCCATTTCCTTTCGCGGGAGCGGCGAATTACGCGGGATCCGGCGCGGCTGCTGCGCCTGCCAAAGATGCCGAAAACGCTCCCGGAAGTGCCGAACGCCGAGACCACGAATGCGCTGGTAGACGGGACGTCGCGCGAGGATCTGGAACGGCCTTACCCGCGGCGCGACCGGCTGCTGTTTGAGCTGCTCTACGGTTGCGGCCTGCGCATCAGTGAAGCCGTCGGACTGAATACGGACGATATCGATCGGAGCGACCGCTGGCTGCGAATTCGGGGCAAGGGAAAAAAGGAACGGCAGGTGCCGTACGGCTCGAAAGCGGCCGAAGCGCTCGAAGCCTATCTCGCGGAACGCGCTGTGCCGAAGGATGAATCGCGCGCCGTGTTTCTGAACCATCGCGGCGCGCGGATCACGGATCGAGGCGCGCGCGGCATCGTGGAATTCTATGCGCGGTTCGTGGCGGGCGATTCGTCGATTCATCCGCATACGCTGCGTCACGCGTTCGCGACGCATCTGCTGAGCGATGGGGCCGATTTAAGGTCTATTCAGGAATTGCTGGGGCATGCTCGCCTTTCGACGACGCAGAAGTACACGAAGGTGTCTTTGGAGAACCTGATGAGGGTGTACGACGATGCTCACCCGCATGCGCTGGGCAGAAGCCCTGCGGCAGGGCCGAAAGCCCCGCCCCACTGAATCATCTTTCCGCGAGGACGAACACTGACCAGCCGGCCGCGAGCCCGAGGATCGGGTCGGTGATCTCGGCGAAGTGGCCCGGCATTCGGATCTGGGCAATCTCGATTGCCAGCAGAGTGATGGTGACAATGGCGAGGGACACGGTTTTCGAAACGCGAGCGCGGCGCAGCAACCAGACGGCCGTCCCGTACCAGAAGAATTTTTCGGCGGCCATGATGGTTCCCTGCTGCCACTCCATATCCAAAAAACCGGAGAAGGGAATCCAGGAGAAGTCCTGCGATGCCCGGGCGAAGATGAAAGGCGTGAGGCCGCGCAGCACGATGATTACGAGGAAAAGAATTGCCGCGAACCAGCGGTTGGGTTTCCGCAACTGCGAGTAAGCGATCGCGCCCAGCGCGGCTCCGATCAGTTCCGCAGGCGATGGCCGCTGGGCAACGATCAGAATGCGCGCCGGCGCTAACAGGATGGAGAACAGGATCAGCTTTCGCACCGCCGGTACGCGTGAAGCCTGCATCAGTTCGCCCGCGGCGAACCAGACCATCGCCATGGAGAGAATGGCGACGGGATCGAAGACAGGGGCGTGGCGGAAGCTCGCCAGCTTGTAGTGGAGGGCGTATCGTCCCGTGATCGGCATCAGCGGGAAGAGCATCCACAGAACGCCGCAGCCGAGCAGCGCGACGGCCGAATGGTCCGCCGGTTTCCGTGAGGTGGAAGAATGCGCGGCTGGCAGGACGCCTTCCAGCACGATGGCGAGCATCACGCCGGCGGCCGCGCCCGCCGCGTTCACCGCCAGATCGAGCAGGCTCGTGTCGCGCGTGGGTACCCAAAGTTGAACCATCTCGATAGTTGCGGACAGCGCTGCGCAGATGACAACGGGGGCGGCGATGGACAGCCACCGGTAGCCGCGGCGACGGAATGCGAGATGCCCTGTCAATCCGGCCGGGATGTAAATGACCAGATTGACGGCGATATCGCGAACCAGAGAGGGGGTGATGCGGGCGGGCCAGGAATGGAGAAGAATCCAGAACGGACTATGCGCCCGCGAAATCGCAACGAAATGCCACGGATAGAGGCATCCGTAGGTAATCAGCGCAAGGACTGCGATGAAAAGCGCGAACAGACTCCGATCTTAGCGCGGTTCGTCAGGGGCCACGTGGACGTTTTGATATGATCGGCACGATTCGCCATGAAAAAATTCCTTTTCGCTGCGTTTACGATGGCTGCAATCTCCGCCTTCGCGCAGCCCCAGCCTATGCCCATTCAGGACGGTCAGATCATTCCGCTGTGGTCCAGCGGCGCGCCGGGCGCGCAGGGGACTGAAGACAAAGACATCCCCACGATCACGGTTTACCTGCCGCGCAGTACGCCGCAGGGGATGACGGCGGTCATCGTGGCGCCTGGCGGTGGATACGTGAATCTGGCGATGAATCACGAAGGCAGGCAGGTGGCGAGCTATATGAATTCGCAGGGCGTGATTGCTTTCGTGTTGAAGTACCGGCTTGGACCGAAATATCATCACCCGATCGAACTGGGCGATGCGCAGCGGGCGATCCGGATGGTGCGCGCGAACGCTACGGCCTGGCGCATTAATCCGGAGCGCGTCGGCATGATGGGATTCTCCGCGGGCGGACATCTGGCGATGAGCGCCGCTACGCATTTTGAGGCGGGGAAAGCGGACGCCGCCGATCCGATCGATCGCGTGAGCAGCCGCCCGGATTTTTCGATCCTGGGTTATCCCGTGATTTCGCTGATCGCGCCCTGGACGCACATGGGCTCGAAGAACGCGCTGCTGGGCCCGAATGCCGATCCCGCGCTGGCGAAGAGCCTTTCGGGCGAAGAATCCGTCACGGCGGATACGCCGCCCACGTTCATTTTTCAGACGAACGCCGATACCACTGTTCCCGCCGAAAACGCGACCTACTACTATCTCGCGCTGCGTAAAAATAAAGTTCCGGCGGAACTGCACATTTTCGAAAAGGGTCCGCACGGCGTGGGTCTCGCCATGGACGACCCGGCGCTCTCGGAATGGTCCAGGCTGCTGACCAACTGGATGCGCGTTCACCAGCTGATCAAATAGCGCTCAGACGTTCACTTTGTAGTTGAGCGAGTGCTCGTCGCCCGGCAGGCCCCGGAATCCCCAGTTGTGCTTCGGGGTTTCGAAGATCGTGATCTCCACGTCGTCCGGGCCGATGCCGAGCGCTGCTTCGAGGCGTTCGAACAGCAGCCGGATCAGCTTCTTCTTCGCTTCCACGCTGCGCCCTTCGAACATGCTGAATTCGATGATGGTGTAGCGCTCCGTCCGGCCGGGCGGATAGTAGAATTCGTCGCGTTCGAGCGGGAAAAAGCGGTGCGCGCGCTTGTCCCGCGGGTATTCGAGGGCGTCCACCACGCAGGAATGAATGACGTCCGAAACCTGCGGCATGACCGGCGCCAATGAGCTGCGCAGCCCGAAGATTTTGACCTGTGACATAGGATTAACGCCAGTCTCGCACGCGGGCGGCAGGCGTTGCGCTACGCTGATAGTTCATGTCAGGAATATTGCAGGGCAAGACGGCTGTGATCGCCGGAATTGCCAACAAGTGGAGCATTGCGTACGCCATCGCGCAGGCGTTCTCGCGGGAGGGCGCGGACATTGTTCTGACGTACCTGAACGAGAAGCAGAAGGACGGGATCGAGTCGATTTCAGGCGATATGCGGGTGGTGAAGTTGCTGCCGCTCGATGTTTCGCGCGATGAGGATATTCAGGGCCTGGGCGAAGGCCTGAAGGAACTGGGCCGCCCGATCGACGCGCTGGTGCACAGCCTGGCGTTTGCGAATCGGGAAGATCTGAGCAATCCGTTCATCGAAACTTCGCGCGAGGGCTTTCTTCTCGCCCAGAACATCAGCGCCTATTCACTGGTGGCGATGTCGCGCGCCGTGGCCCCGTTGATGCCGGGCGGCGGTTCGGTGATGACGCTTTCGTATCTGGGTGCGACGCGGGTGATGCCGAACTACAACGTGATGGGGACGGCCAAGGCGGCGCTTGAATCCTCGATGCGCTACCTGGCGAACGATCTGGGGCCGCGCAATATCCGGGTGAACGCGATTTCGGCTGGGGCGATCAAGACGGCTTCAGCGCGCGCCGTGAAGGATCTTTCCGCCAAGATGGAATTCACGAAGGACTGGGCGCCGATGAAGCGCCTTACGGACCCGGGCGAAGTGGCGGATACCGCGGTTTTTCTGGCCAGCGATCTGAGCCGCGGCGTCACCGGGAACGTCCTGTTCGTTGACGCCGGAATGCATATTGTGTGAGGTGGGGCAGGGACCTAAAATATTTCAGGAACTCCGCGCCGGGCAAAAGCCCCGCGTGCAGAGCTGAAGCTCCGCCCCACGGGTTAGCGGGCGGGCTTTTTTGAAGCGCTCTTCGTCGAAATCCCCATCGAATGCAGTTGCTGCGTGGACTGCGACGCGGCGTCCGTATCCGGTCCGGCCTTGATCGCCGCCTCGAAGCTCAAACGCGCCTCCGCCTTCTTGTTCTGCTTCTTCAGCGCCATGCCTTTCATGTAGTAGGCGTTGGGCGTGGTGGCCACATCCTTCGGATACTGTTCGATCGCGGCGTCGTAGGCCTTCACCGCGTTGTCCGTATCGCCCTGAGAGTAGTAAGCGTTGCCGATGTTGTACTGGGCCGCCAGCGCATTCGGGTCGTTCGGGTAAACCTTCAGAAACTGCTGATACCCCTGGATCGCCAGGTCGAAGCGGTTGGCGTCCTGATCGCGCTTGGCGTTGCCGAACAGAGTCTCCGGGCTGGGCTGCGCGGGAGTGACGACCGCGGCCGGTCCTGGCGCGCCGCCATCGGGCGCAGGCGGGGGAGGCGCGGGCGCCTGCAGAAGCTTGATCTGATTCGACAGGTCCGAGATCATCTGGCTCTGTTTATTCAGGCTGTCCTGAATGCCTCGGACCGTGCCACCGAGGTTCCCGACGTCCTCGGAGATGTTGCTAACCTTTGTCGAGAGACCTGAGACAGCGGAGAGCTGATCGTGCATCGATTTGAGCTCGTTCTGCAGCGTCTGCACGAGAGTCGAGTTCAGGCTATTCACCGTCCCGGTGGTTTTGGCGAGGCTGTCGGAAATCTGCTGCATGGTGGATTGCAGCGACGTCAGCGTCGTCTGATCCGATTTCTGCAGTTGCGTCAGCTGATCGGAAAGCATGGCCACGTCCCGCTGGAGATCCTGCATTTCCTTGCTGGGCGCCGCGGAAACCGCGAGCGGCGCGAGAAGCGTTGCACTGACCACCGCGGCGTGGGTCGCAAAACGTGTGAAGCGCATAAGCATATCTCCTTCTGAAATACCTGTTCTTATTGTCCCGCCGAAAGGTGAACCCGGCGATTTTTCTGATAGCAAGCCTCGTCGGCTTCCGTGCACTGCGGGCGCTCCTTGCCGTAGCTGATCGTGCGCAGCTTCGCTTCGGGCACGCCGAGCTGTACCAGAAGATCGCGCGCGGAGGAAGCGCGTCGGTCGCCGAGGCCGAGATTATATTCGGCCGATCCGCGCTCGTCGCAATGGCCTTCCACGTTGATGGTGGCGTTCGGGAAATCGTTGAAGATGCGCTTGAGCGCGTCGGCGTCGGCCAGCAGCGCGGTGTGCGCGTCATCCCGGATGGTGACCTGATCGTAATCGAAGAACGCGTCCTTCAGATCGCTCTGCACGCGGGATTCGAGCGTGCCGATCGAGCTCACAGCCGGCCGCGGCTGTACGGGCGGTGGCGGCGGGGCGGTGATGGTCACCGTCGCGGTGGCCGATGTTCTGCCGTTCGGGCCAACCGCGGTGAGAGTGTACGTCGTCGTGTCGATGGGGCTGACCTGCTGGCTGCCGGTGGCGGATACGGTCCCGACGCCGCCGCTGATCGTAATGTCGTTCGCGTTCGTCGTGGACCAGCGCAGCGTGGCGGACTGACCGGCTTCAATCCGGTTCGGCTCCGCGGTGAGCGTCGCTGTGGGCAGGCCCGGAGGGTTCGCGGCGGGCTCGGGGGCGGCTGCCTGCGGAGTGGGGGGCGGCGCCGGAGGCGGCGTGGGAATATTCTTCTTCCCGCACGCGCTCGCAAACAGCGTCATAGCGGCCAATGCTGTAACAGCCAGCGTCAGGTTACGATCTCGAAACGAAAAATTCTTCATGGTCATTTCACTCCCCACACGGGAGCTTTGTTGGTGCCCTGCGTTGTCAATTGCGTAACCTGTGTCCCATCGGCCAGCATGCTGTAGATCTGTGACCTGCCCGAGCGGGGTGTCCGCATAAACACGATATGCTTGCCGTCCGGCGCCCACACCGGATTTTCATTCTTGCCGCCGCTGTCATGAGTGAGCTGCTGGGGTACGTGCGAACTCACGTCCATCATGAAAATGTTGAATTCTCCCGCCGCATAGCCTCGGGTCCACGCGAACGCGATGTGCTGACCGTCAGGGCTCCAGGAGGGGTTCGCCGCTTCGCCGGTCCCGTCTGTCAGGCGCTCGATATTCAGCCCCTCGGCGTTCATCCGGTAGACCTGCTCATTCGGAAATCCCTGTACGAAGAGCAGGGAATCGGGATTCTTCGGATTCACTTTGGGCTCCGTGGGATTGCCTTTCGTCTGTGTGACGCGGGTAAACTCGCGGCCATCGACTTTGGCGCTGTAGATCTGCGCTTCGCCGGACGCGGAAGAGGAATAGAAGACGCCTGCGCCATCCGGCGTAAAGGTTGCCGCCGCGTTGAGCGACGCCGCCTGGTTATAGAAAGGCAGTTTCCGCCCGGTCTGGCTGTCCACCATGGCGATGACGGGGCTCGGATTGCCGCTGAGCGGCCAGATGGTGCAGGCGAGGCGCGATCCATCGGATGAAATGGCCGGGTAAGCCATCAGCGCGCCCAGCCTCGTGAGCTGTTTCTGATTCTTGCCGTCCCAATCCATGACCCAGAGCTCACGGCCGCCTCTGGCGGCGCCGCGGTCAGAGATGAAGTAGATGCGGCTGTTCAGCAGCGAGCCGCTGCCGCCGAACTGAACAATAATGTCGTTAGCGAACTGGTGGGCGATGCGAACGGCCCCCGCTTCGTCCGAAGATCCGGCATAGCGCTGCGCAAATACCTTCGCCGCCGCGACAGCCTGCCGCGTATCATACACATTGCCATAAACCGCCAGCACGCCGTTCACGACGGCGGCGTATCCAAACACAATGTGAGATGCGCTGACCGGCGGCCCCGACCAATCGGACAACGCCTTGCCCTCTCCGTTATCCTGCGGGACTAAATCTGATGGCTGCTGCGGATAGCTGGCCGGAAAGAAGCTCTTCGATTTCAGATCGAAAAGGGCCGAGGACTGCAGATCCGCCATGAGGGTGGAATTGAACGCCTTCATCAGCGGGTCCGCTCCGCCCGCGCCATGGAAATCAATCACCGCCAGTGCGGGCCGGGCTCCAGTGTTGCTGATCGTAGCGTTAATATCCGCGTTCTGCCCAAAGAGCAAGGCCGCCGCCAGCGCGGCTCCGAAACCCACACCAATAAGAATTCGCTTCTTCATAACAGTTCCTGCATCACTGCTTCAACTGAAACCATAGTTCCACAGTTGCTTCATTCCTCGTGAACTCCCTCGGCAGCGGAGGCAGCGGATTGGCGTCTGTAACGGCCCGCTGCGCGGAGATATCGAGGTCGTAACTGCCGCTCCGATGCGATACGCTCACGTTACTGACCGCGCCGTTCCGCGAGATCGTGAACGAAATCCCCACCTTCTGCGTGGCGGCCGCATGCACGCCCGACCGGTTCCACTTGCTCGAGATCGCATTGTTCATCTGCGTGACGTAGGCGCCAAACTGGAAGCCGAGCGTGGAAGCCTCTCCAATGTCGATTCCGTTCGAACCCTGGATACCGTAATCTTTTGAGCTCAGCGCCTGCGGCGCCTTCGAATAAACCTGATTGGGCTTGTATTCCGCCGTCGGCGGCCGGAACGCCGTGCGCGACTGCTCGCGCGGCGAAACTTTTTTGACCTTGTCCGGAATCGCAATGGCCTTCGGATCCGGCGCCTTCACCTGCGGCGCGGCCTTCACCGGCGCGGGAGCCTGCGGAACGACGGACGCCGAATCGTTCGCCAGCGGATTGTCCGGCGCCTCCCGGTGCGGAATGGGCACGGTCTTGACCATGCTGACGCCGATCGAGCCCGAAGAGGAATGGGCCGCTCCCCAATTGGTTTTTGTGAACTGCCAGACACCCGAGACCACCAGCCCCGCGACAATGGCAGCGTGCACGCCCAGTGATCCGGCGAAGAATTTACCGAGCGGATCGTGTTGGGGTATCGTCTGCATCGTTATCGGCGCGAGCCTGCATTTGCCGGTTCGGTGACCAGCTGGATGTTGAACTTGCCCTCGCCCAGCTTTGCGCCTACCTGCGCCAGAATATCCCAGGTCACCTGCCCATCCGCGCGAACATAGACGGCGTTCTGATCGGGAAAACGCTTGTGGAGCGTGTCCACCAGATTCACGAGCTGCACCCGATCGCTGTTGAGATAGAGATCGCCTTTCCGGGAAATCAATACCACCGGTAAATCTTTCGTGCTGGTCGCGACCGACTTCGTCTTCGGCACCTGCACTTCGATCCCATAATCCATGACGTGCGCCGTGATGATAAAGATGATCAGCAGCACCAGAACGATGTCGACGAAAGGCGTGACGTTGATGTCCGACAGGGACGGCATTCCACGCGACCGTCTGCCTCTCGTGCCGCCACCGCCTGCCAATTGAAACGCCATTTAACTGCTCAGCCCCCCACCCGCCTGTTATTCACCCGTTGTCCGCTCGATCATGTTGACGTATTCGAACGAGAAATTGTCGAAGCGGTCTCCCATTTCTTTCAATCTGCGGCCAAACACGTTGTAGAAAATTGCCGCAGGGATCGCGGCAATCAGACCCACACCCGTGGTGATCAGAGCATCCGCCACGCCGGGCCCCACCGACGTGATCGCCGTACTGCCGGACGTACCCAGATCGCTGAACACGCGCACAATTCCCATGACAGTCCCAAACAATCCGATAAACGGAGAAACCGTCGCAATGGTTGCGAGCCAGTTGAGATTATGTTCAAACCTGGAAAGCTGCTCGCTGACGCCGACCTGCAGGCTGCGCGAGATCGCTTCCTTGTTGATCAGGCGGCGATGCGTATTGAGTTGCCGCGCCGTTTCCCCGTAACCGTAATCGAAAATCTTCACGAGCGGGGTCGGGCGGAAGCTTTCCGCCGCGGCCACCACGGCGTCGAGCGTATTCGCTTTGCGGAATGCGCGCGCAAATCCCGCATCGGTGCGCATGGCGCTGCCGAAGCTGGACCACTTCGCGAATGCGATTGTCAGCGAAACGATCGAGAAACATACCAGAACGCCCAGCACGGCATACGTAAAGATGGTGCCGTGGCCGAGCATGTCCAAAATACCTGTTTGAAGAATGAGTGCTTCGAACGGACCCTGCAATATAGCTCCCAAACTTCAATCTAGCATGCAATTGGGCCGCCAAAAGAGTGTTTTCATACTTTTGTGGCACTTTACTTCGGCAGAATGGGCCTGTCCGGACACGTGTTCGGTTGCCCTATAATTTCATCGAATGCTGCAAGAGCTCGTGGTGGAAAATTATGCCGTGGTTGACCGCCTGCGGGTGCGGTTTCACGAAGGTCTCAACCTGCTGACAGGCGAAACGGGAAGCGGGAAGTCGATTGTGGTGGACGCTCTCGGATTGCTGCTGGGCGGCCGCGCCTCGGCGGACATGATTCGCTCGGGCGAGGAGCGGGCGCGTGTTTCAGGCGTATTCGATTCCGGCAAGCGCGCCGCGACGGTGCTGGCCGCGGCGGGATTCGACACCGAAGAAGACGAGATTCTGATTGAGCGCGAAATTCTCTCGAACGGCAAGAGCCGCGTTTTCGTCAACAGCCGTCCTGCGACGGTGGGGGTCCTGAAAGATCTGGCGCCGCTTCTCGGCGATATTCACGGTCAGCACGATCAGCAATTGCTGTTCGATCCGGCGGCGCAGTTGGGTATGCTCGATGCATTCGCGAAAGTGCGCGAGCAGCGCGGCAAGGTGCGCGATCTGTTTGTGGAATGGCGGCGCGTGAGTTCGGAGATCGCGCAGCTCGAAGGATCGGAGCAGGAAAAGAATCGTCTGCTCGATCTGTGGCAGTTTCAGCATCGGGAAATCGAGAGCGTGGCGCTCAAGCCCGGGGAGGACGTGGAACTCGAAGCCGAGCGCCGCGTGCAGCAGAATGCGGGCAAGCTGCTCGAGACCGCGGGCGCGGCATGGGAGGCGCTGTATGAGGCGCCGGAATCGGCATGGAGCACGGCGCGGGCTGTGGCGAAGAAGCTGGACGATCTGGCGCGGATCGATGCCTCGATGGAGCCGGTACGTCAGGCGCTCGAGCCCGCGCTGATCGCGATGCAGGATGTTTCCTATTCGTTGCGCGACTATCTGGGAAATCTGGAAGCCAATCCCGCGCGCCTCGAAGAGATTGAAAATCGCCTCGCGGCGATCGACCGGCTCAAGCGCAAGTACGGCAGTTCGGTGGATGAGATTCTGGCGTTCCACGAGGATGTGGCGCGGAAGCTGAGCGATGTCGAGACAGCGGGAGAGCGGCTGGAAGAACTGAAGCGGCAGCAGGCGCGCGCCGCGTCCGAATACCAGAAGGCCGCGGCGGAACTGACGGCGCAGCGTACGGCCGCCGCCGTCAAGCTGGGACAACGCGTGGAGCAGGAACTGAAGCCGCTGGCCATGGAGAAGACGGTTTTTCGCGTGGTGATCGAGCCGGCGGCCGAGTGGAGCGAAACCGGCGCGGACGCGGCGCGGTTTCTGGTTTCGGCGAATGTGGGGGAGGAGCCGAAGCCGATGGAGCGAATCGCTTCCGGCGGCGAGCTATCGCGCATCGCGCTGGCGCTCAAGACCTGTCTGGTGGGCGCCGCGGGAAAGGCCGCCGCGCCGGCGCGAACGCTGGTTTTCGATGAAATCGATACAGGCGTGGGCGGACGCGCGGCGGAAGGCGTGGCGCGACGGCTGAAGGGACTGGCTTCCGAACACCAGGTGATCTGCGTGACGCATTTGCCGCAGATCGCGTGCTTCGCCGATCACCACTATGTGGTGGGGAAGCACGAACGCAGCGGACGGACCGTGGCGGAAATTTCGGAGCTGAAGGGTAAGGCCAGTACGGAAGAGATCGGACGAATGCTGAGCGGCGAGCAACTCACGCCGGAAGCGCTCCGGAACGCGGAAGAGCTGATTCGCGCGGCGAGAGCGTGAGCCAATCAAACTAACCTGACACCCGCCCTACAGCCTTAATCCGCGCCCGAAATGCTGTGCAGTACCTGCTCGGCCTGCGCCGCGGTGAAACCTTCCACCTTCGATGAATGATTCATCGAGCAGAACTTCGGTCCGCACATCGAACAGAACGCCGCGTCCTTGAATCCCTCTTCGGGCAGCGTTTCGTCATGCATCGAGCGCGCGGTCTCCGGGTCGAGCGAAAGCTCGAACTGTTTATTCCAGTCGAAGTTGTAGCGCGCCCGTGACAGCGCATCGTCGCGATCGCGCGCGCCGGGGCGATGCCGCGCCAGATCCGCCGCATGCGCCGCGATCTTATACGCGATGATTCCCTGCTTCACGTCTTCCCGATTCGGCAGACCCAGATGCTCCTTCGGCGTCACGTAGCAAAGCATCGAGGCGCCATGCCAGCCGATCATCGCCGCGCCAATCGCGGAGGTAATGTGGTCATAACCCGGCGCGATATCGGTCACGAGCGGCCCCAGCGTGTAGAAGGGCGCTTCATGGCACATTTCGCGCTCTTTCTGTACCTGCATCTCGATCTGATCGAGCGGAATGTGGCCCGGCCCTTCGATCATGACCTGCACATCGGATTCCCAGGCGCGCTTCGTCAATTCACCCAGCGTCTTCAGTTCCGCGAACTGCGCCTCGTCGCTGGCGTCGGCAATACAGCCGGGCCGCAACCCGTCGCCCAGCGAATAGCTGACATCGTACTTCTGGAAAATCTTCGTGATCTCGTCGAAGTGTTCGTAGAGCAGATTCTGGCGATGATTCTTCACCATCCACTCGGCCAGGATAGCGCCGCCGCGGCTCACGATTCCGGTGATCCGCTTCGCCGCCATCGGCACGTACTGGATGAGCACGCCCGCGTGGATCGTCATGTAATCCACGCCCTGCTCCGCCTGCTCCTCGATGACCTCCAGCATCACGTTGATGTTGAGGTCTTCCACGCGGCGCACGCGGCTCAGCGCTTCATAGATCGGCACGGTGCCGATCGGCACCGGCGATTGCGCGATGATCGCTTTGCGGATCTCCGGAATGTCGCCGCCGGTCGAAAGATCCATCACCGTATCGGCGCCGAATTTCACCGCGTAGTCGAGCTTGTCGAGTTCGCCCGCAATGTCCGACGTCGTCGCCGAATTGCCGATGTTCGCATTGATCTTGCAGGCCGACGCCACGCCAATGCACATCGGCTCCAGCGACGCGTGATTGATGTTCGCGGGGATAATCATCCGGCCGCGCGCGACCTCGTCCCGCACCAGTTCAGGCGTCAGTTTTTCGCGGCGGGCGATGTACTCCATCTCGCCGGTAATCTGTCCCTTTCGGGCGTAATGCATCTGGGTCCGGATAGGGTCAGCCCAGCGCGGATCGGTCCATTGTTTGCGCATCTAATGAAAGTGTAGCGCTGTGCGCTTTGCTGGCGTTTCAGGAAAATCCGCGCCTGGGATCAGCCGGAAAGAAGACGGTTCAGCGGCGCGAGGAGCGCGTAGCGAGAATCTCAGGCAGAGCGGCGCCGCAGAAGCGCCAGCGCAACCAGGCCGCTGCCGGCGAGCGCGAATGAAAACGGTTCGGGTACGGCCGGGGGCGGCGTTGCGCCTGTGGTGGACTGGCAATTGCTGGTGCAGATACCGGCCAGGTGAGCATCGGGACCGGTACCGAAGTAGAAATTCACTGCATCGACCACGGTGGCGCTGGTAAGTCCCACCATGCCCGTAATCCGGAAATCGACCGTCCCCATCAGCGTGGGGCTGTGCCCCGTAATGCTGTTATTCGCATTGCTGTCCGAACCGGCGGCCATGATCATGTCAAGCGGCTTGCCTCCGGTGAGCGTGCTCAGGTCATAGCCGGAGATTCCCTGGCCCATTTCGGCGACCGTGCCGAAATCCCAGCGCGCCGGCGTGGTCGTGGTGGTTGTCAGTGTCTTATTGCTGTTCATGACCGTCACCGCGCCACCCGTCCCGTTGCCGTTGCTGTTGTTGTTGATGGTATTGGAGAGGGTACCGGTCGACGGAAGCTCCGTGCCGGCGTTGAGTAGTTCGAATGACAGCCCGCTGATGAGCTGACCGGCGGCTTTCGGGTTGACCTCTGTGTTGGTGATGGCGATATTCAGCGTGCACGAAGAAGTTGCTCCGGTTACGCAATCGGTCACGAAAAAATCGACATAGCCGGCAACATCCCCATCGGTGTCATGCGACCCGTTCGGTATCGACCACACTGTACCCGCCTGCAGGCAGCCGCCGCAGAGAAATACGCCTAACGCTAATCCGGCAAGTCCACGCATGTATTTTTCATGCTGGGGGCGCTGGCTGAAATTTCACTGAAATTCGGGACGGGCCGGTACTACAGGACCTGGTAGCGAAAAGTTATCTGGTCGATTCCCGCGCCCAGGGCATCATGGCGGGCAAGCCGCCGTAGTACCGGTTGTAAGTACCTGCATCCAGATAGGGATCCGTGGTCAGGTGTTTCTTTACGTCGTCCGGCAGAGCCTTGCCGAAGAACACCATATTGGCGAACTGAACAATGTTCGCCGCCTGCGACGGTTTCAGCGAATGGCCGCCGCCACCCATGAAAATATCGAGGGCCAGATTCTGAGGAACGCCCAGCAGGCGGAACACGGGCATGGCTCCCTCGAAGCCGATGGAATCGCCCTCGGCGTTATCCGCATAATCGTCATTTGTGTTGTTGATAATGACGGCCCGCGGCGCGATGGCGGCGATCATTTCGTGATGATCGAACGGCAGGCGGTTGCCGTAACCCGGCGTACTGGTACGGTACATCCGGGGCTCGTTCAGAAACCGCCGGATCATCTCGTTCGAATTGTGCGTCTGGTGCCGGACGTGATCCCCCATCGATTCAGCGCCCGGTGAGCGGCCCCACGGATATTCATTCCCAAACGCGCTGCGGTAGGGACGATTGCCGAACGAATCGTACCGGTACGGCGCCGCGCCGCCGCTGCCCGAACCGCCCGGCGCCGTCACCTGAAAACGGTCGTCGAGAAAGCCCGCCAGCAGCGCGGCTTTTCCCCAGCGGGAGAATCCCGTCACCACCAGCTTCTTCAGATCGAGCAGATTTGCGTATTCGGGATCATGCGCCGCCACGTATTCCAGCGCATCCACGCCGCGGCTCGCGCCCCACGCCCACGCGAGCAAAACGCCGCGGTCGTCTCCTTCGCGATCGAGCTTATAAGGATAGAGCGTGAAGAAGGCGCCCGTATGATTGCCGTCATCGCTCGCGATGCCCTTTGCGCCGAAAGCCGGGGCGTCTGAAGTCGGGATGCTGAGTACGGCATAGCCGCCCTGGATAAATGCGGGATTCGGCGGGGTCTGCGCGCGGAAGCTCTCCTCCACAATCACGGGATAAGGCGCGGTTCCGGTGGAAGGCAGATAGAGGACGGGCGCGAAGGATACGGTCTTACCCGCATCCTGAATGGTCACTGTGATCGCCCGCGAGTTGGCAGTGGCTCCCGGGGCCGCGGTGGCCGTCAACGACTGCGGCCGCGCGGGCATATACCCGAATTCGTAATACTGGGCGAGATCGCGGATTTCCCCCCGCCGTTTATCCCAATCGCCGGCGGAGCGCACTTTCGTTCCGTTCGCAAACGTGAATGGATCGGGCAGCGTGGTGAGCGAAGGAAGATCGTACGGGTCAGGATGCTTGCCACTGCGGCGCAGTCCCTGCAAGGCCGCTTCAAGCGCGCTGTTCGCGGAATCGATTGCCGTTTGCGTCTTCGCGGTTTCGAGAGCCGTTTTGGCCGCAGCAAGTGCGCGATCCAACCGGGTTTCGTCTTTCCAGATCCCGCGCACCAGACCTGTGGCCGAGGAATCTGAGGGCGTGGCTTTCGCAACGGTCCGCCGCAGCATGTACGTGTTCAGCGGCATCGGCGACTTGCCGTCGTAGCCGGCCAGGATCACATCACCCCACATTGTGTTGTCGTTGACGCCCTTGTTATTGCCGCTGGCCCAATAGAGCTGATACCCGGCATTCGGCGCCGTTCCCGTCACAGCGTTGATCACGAATTCCATCCCGATCTTCGTGCCATTCTTCAGCGGCAGGTCTCCGATCGACCATGCGGCCTCCACGATATAGCCATTCGGCGTGGCAGCCGCGGCGGAGGATTGCAAATGCGCCGACCACACGGTCGGATAGTAAGGCAGATTCGCGTTCGCCCGGTTGCCGGTCTGCTGTCCGGCGGCGCTCACCATGAAATAGCCGTCGTCTTCTTCGAACTTGGGGAACTTGTCGTCGAACTGGTCAACATAGACCTGCACGCCCGAGCGCCGCATTTCCTGTTGCGCGGAAGTGGCGACGCCGGGATCGATCACGTTGAAGAGCAGATAAAGCGTGGGCCCGTTCCAGAGCGCCTGCACCGTCCCGGAAACCTTGCAGTCATTGAGTTGCGCGGTCTTCTGCGCATTCATGCAGATCGGAATCGCGACCGGTGCGGCTTTGCTCCAGGCGTCTTCCGCCTTGCCGTCCACCGCGATTGCCGAAGGCGTGAAGACCGCATCGAGTGTTTTGTTCTGCGCAGACGCCGCCGCGGCGAACAAAGCGAGCAGACAAAAATTTCTGAAGAGCGAGGGCATCGCTCCACACTATCACGCGGCCGGATGATTTAGTTTGAGTCTCGCCGTTTATGCCATCGCGGCGGCCACCGGCACTTCGCTGCGAATGAGCTGCAGAAATTCCAGCCCCGCGCGCGAGAGCTTTTTCTTCTTGCGGTGGATGATGGCGGTAGGCCGCACCAGCTCGGGCGCATCGAGCGGAATGGCGAGCAGCCGGCGCTGCTCCACTTCGGACGAGATCGACCGTTCCGGCAGAATACTGATCCCCGCCCCCTGCGCTACAGCCTCTTTAATGGACTGAATGTTATCGAACTGCGCCGCGATCGAAACCTCGATCGAGTTTTCCCGGAAAAACCGCTCGAGCTCCCTGTGGATAATCACTTCCTGGTCGAACGCGACGAAATTCTGTCCATCGAGCTCATCCGGCTGCAGCAGCGTCCGCCCGGCGAAAGGATGAGATGGATATGCTGCGACCACCATCTGTTCCTCGCGCCACGGAATCACCGTCAGATCGCGATTCGCCTCCGGGTAACTGATAAATCCGATGTCCGCGTGATCGCTCAGTACGGCGTCGTAAACCTTATTGGGGCGCAGAAATTCGACCAGAAGCTGTACGCCGGGGCAGATCCGGGCGAACTCCTCGCGCAGCCGGGGCATCTCGGTCAGACCGATGGAATAGATGGAAGCGATCCGGAAAGTCCCTTCCATGGCGCCTTTCAGGTCCGCCATGGACGCCATGAAGTCTTCTCCCCGCCGAAGCACGTCCCGGCAGAGATCGGCGTAGAGTTTACCAGCCGCCGTGAGCCCCAGTGGCCGAGTAGTCCGGTCCAGCAACTCCACTCCCATTTTGCTCTCAAGTTGTTGAATATGCTGGGTTGCGGCGGATTGGCTAATTCCATTGACTTGTGCGGCCCGGCTCAGGCTGCGCAGATGCGCAACATCCCGGAACAGCCTGCACTCCTCAAAAATCACCTCTCCAGAATAATAAGCTATCCTGATAATGTCAAGGAGGTAAATTTCGATTGCGTTATATTTACGATTCCTGCTAATATTGGGAAACCATGGTGGCTCCGGATCACAGGTCCGGCCCTGCCGTCGGCAGTTCGCCCCCAAACGGTTAGAACGGTTAGAAAACGTATGGATATGAATCACTCCCAGTCCACCGAAGGCCAGGTTGTATCCGGACTCCCCCAGGCTCAGGGTCTCTACCACCCCAGCCAGGAGCACGATGCATGCGGAATTGGGTTTGTCGCCAACATCAAAGGCGAGAAATCGCACGGCATCATCGAGAAGGGCATTCAGATTCTCATTAATCTGACGCACCGCGGCGCATGCGGCTGCGACCCGGAAACGGGTGACGGCGCAGGCGTTCTGATTCAGATCCCGCACAACTTCTTCGCGCGCGAAACGGCGAAACTCGGCTTCACTCTTCCGGCCCCCGGCGAATATGGCGTGGGCATGTGCTTTCTCCCCGTGGAGCCGAACGAGCGGCGCGAGGCGGAAGGCATTCTGGAGCGCATTATCCGCGAAGAAGGCCTCACGGTTCTGGGCTGGCGCGATACGCCGCTCAACATCAACGCCATTGGCCGGGTAGCGCGCGCTTCGCAGCCCTACATCGAGCAGATTTTCGTGGGTCACGAGGCGAACTATACGCAGGATGAGCTGGAGCGCAAGCTCTACGTCATCCGCAAGCGCGCCGAAAAGGAAGTGCCCGAGGCGGAAGGTATCGTCAACACGGCGATGTTCTATCTGCCGTCGCTTTCTTCGCGCACCATCATCTATAAAGGACTGCTGCTCGCGCCGCAGATCGCGAATTTCTATCCCGAACTCTCCGATCCGGAAGTGATGAGCGCGCTCTGCCTGGTGCATCAGCGCTTTTCAACGAACACGTTCCCCACCTGGTCGCTCGCGCACCCGTTCCGATTCGTTGCTCACAACGGCGAAATCAACACCATGCGCGGCAACGTGAACTGGATGAACGCGCGCCAGTTGATTCTGGAATCGCCGCTGTTCGGCGACGATCTGAAGAAGCTTTTCCCCATCATCCAGCCCGGCGGCAGCGATTCGGCCGCGTTCGATAACGCGCTCGAACTGCTGGTGCAGTCCGGCCGCTCGCTCCCGCACGCTATGGCGATGCTGATTCCCGAAGCCTGGGACGGCAATCCGCACATGGATGAGAACAAGAAAGCGTTTTACGAATATCACTGCTCGCTGATGGAGCCGTGGGATGGCCCCGCCGCCGTCACATTCACCGACGGCCGCGTGATCGGCGCCACGCTCGACCGCAACGGCCTGCGTCCGGCGCGCTACGTTGTCACGCATGACGGCATGGTGGTGCTGGCGTCTGAAACCGGCGTTCTTCCCATCAAGCCCGAAGAAGTCAAGATGAAGGGCCGCCTGCAGCCCGGCAAGATGTTCGTGATCGATCTCGAACAGGGCCGCATCGTTTCGGACAGAGAAATCAAGGAACAGCTCGCGAATCGCCAGCCCTACGGCGAATGGCTGAAGGAAAACCAGATCACGCTCGATACGCTGCCGGAGCCGGCGCGTGGACATGCGGTGGAAGATTCCACGCTCGTCGAGCGCCAGCGGGCCTTCGGCTATAACGACGAAGACGTGCGGAACCTGATGTATCCCATGGCGGTCAACGGCGAAGAGCCCATCGGCTCCATGGGGACCGACACGCCGCTTGCCTGCCTTTCCGATAAGCCGCAGCCGCTGTTTAACTACTTCAAGCAGTTGTTCGCGCAGGTGACGAATCCGCCCATCGATCCCATCCGCGAAGAGATGGTGATGTCGATGGTGAGCTACATCGGCACGGAACGCAATATTCTGGCGGAAACGCCGCGCCACTGCCACACCCTGAAACTGCCGCATCCGATCGTCACGAACCGCGATCTGGAAAAAATGCGCCGCGTCGCGGTGGGCGACTTCCTCACCATGACGCTGCCGACCATGTTCCAGGCGGCCGATGGCGAGGCCGGTCTCCGGCGCGCGCTCGACGCTCTCTGCCGGCGCGCCACGCTGGCGATTCAATCCGGCTACACGATCATTATTCTTTCCGACCGCGGCATCAATGCCGATTGGGCGCCGATTCCGAGCCTGCTCGCGATGACGGCCGTGCACAATCACCTGATTCGCGAAGGTACGCGTACGCAGGTGGCCCTGATTGTCGAATCGGGCGAGCCGCGCGAAGTGATGCACTACGCGCTTCTCATCGGTTACGGCGCGAGCGCCATCAATCCCTGGCTCGCCATTGAAACGCTGGAAGAGATGGCGAAGAAGGGCGTTCTGCCGGAGAACGTCACGGCGGAAAAAGCGGTCTACAACTACGTCAAAGCCCTCAACAAGGGCCTGCTCAAAGTCTTCTCGAAGATGGGGATTTCGACGCTGCAAAGCTATCGCGGCGCGCAGGTGTTCGAAGCCATCGGTCTGAATGAAGCGCTCGTGAACGAATACTTCACCGGCACGCCGTCGCGCATCGAAGGCGTGGGTCTCGATGTTCTCGCGCGCGAAGCGGTGATGAAGCACCAGTCGGCTTTCCATCCGATGGAAGCCGATACGGAGCTGCCGGTGGGCGGCAACTATGCGTATCGCCTGCGCGGCGAATACCACCTGCTGAATCCGGCCTCGATCGCCAAAGTGCAGCACGCGATCCGGAGCAACAACTTCGCGACGTTCAAAGAGTACACGGACATGATCGACGAGCAGAACCGGCAGCTTTGCACACTGCGCGGCCTGTTCCAGTTCAAAAAGAGCAAGTCCGTGCCGCTGGCCGATGTGGAACCGGCGAGCGAGATCGTGCGGCGCTTTGCGACCGGCGCGATGTCGTTCGGCTCGATCTCGAAGGAAGCGCACGAGACGCTGGCGATCGCGATGAACCGTATCGGCGGCCGCTCCAATACCGGTGAGGGCGGGGAAGACGAAGCGCGCTTCAAACGCGACGCCAACGGCGATTCGCGCCGCAGCTCGATCAAGCAGGTGGCCTCCGGCCGCTTCGGCGTGACGGTGAACTATCTGGTCAACGCCGATGAACTCCAGATCAAGATGGCGCAGGGCGCGAAGCCCGGCGAGGGCGGTCAGCTTCCCGGCCACAAGGTCGATGAAGTGATCGCGAAGGTGCGCCACTCGGTGCCGGGGGTCGGTCTGGTTTCGCCGCCGCCGCACCACGATATTTACTCGATTGAAGATCTTGCGCAGTTGATTTTCGATCTCAAGAACGCGAATCCGAAGGCGCGCATTTCGGTCAAGCTGGTGGCGGAAGTGGGCGTGGGAACGGTTGCGGCCGGTGTGGCGAAAGCGCACGCCGACGTGGTTCTCATCAGCGGACACGATGGCGGTACTGGCGCATCGCCGCTGACGTCGCTCAAACATGCGGGCTCGCCCTGGGAGCTGGGCCTGGCCGAAACCCAGCAGGTGCTTGTGATGAACGATCTCCGCAGCCGCATCCGCGTGCAGACGGACGGCAAACTGGCCACCGGCCGCGACGTTGCGATCGCCGCGCTTCTCGGTGCGGAAGAGTTCGGCTTCTCCACCATGCCGCTGGTCGCCCTCGGCTGCATCATGATGCGCAAGTGCCATCTGAATACGTGCCCGGTCGGAATCGCGACGCAGGATCCGCGGCTCCGCGCCAAGTTCCAGGGCCAGCCGGAAGACGTGATCAATTACTTCTTCTTCGTCGCCGAGCAGGTGCGCGAAATCATGGCGCAGCTCGGTTTCCGGAAGATGGACGACATGATCGGCCGCGTCGATAAGCTCGACGGCCGCGCCGCAATCGATCACTGGAAAGCGAGCGGGATCGTCTTCTGGATCATTTTCTACAATCCGCCCGCGCCCTCGCGCGTGGGCCGGCGCTGCACCATCTCGCAGGATCACGGCCTCGATGAAGCGCTCGATTACAAGATGATCGACCTCACGAAGGAAGCTGTCGACAATCGCGTGCCGGTGGAAATCAAGCTGCCGATTCGCAACGTTCACCGCACGGTGGGCGCGATGCTCTCGGGCGAAATTGCCCGGAAGTACGGTTCGGCCGGACTGCCGGATGGCACGATCCAGTGCAAGTTCACCGGGTCGGCCGGGCAGAGCTTCGGCGCCTTCCTCGCGAAGGGCGTTTCGCTTGAGCTCGAAGGCGATGCGAACGATTACGTGGGCAAGGGCCTCTCGGGTGGAACGATCGTCGTTTATCCGCCGCGCAACTCTACATTTGTGCCGGAAGAAAATATTCTGATCGGCAACGTGGTGCTCTACGGCGCCACGAGCGGCGAAGCGTTCTTCAACGGTGTGGCGGGCGAGCGGTTCGCCGTCCGCAACTCCGGCGCTACGGCGGTTGTGGAAGGCGTGGGCGATCACGGCTGCGAATACATGACCAACGGTCTGGTTGTCGTGCTCGGCAAGACGGGACGCAACTTTGCCGCCGGTATGTCAGGCGGTTTCGCTTACGTTCTCGATGAGCACGGCGATTTCTCCGGCTACCGTTGCAACAAGACGTCCGTCGATCTCGAACACGTGTTCGACCCCGAAGACCAGCAGACGCTGAAGGAACTGATCTACCGGCATTTCGACGCCACCAAGAGTCCGCGCGCCCGCTGGGTGCTGGAAAACTGGACCGCGATGCTGCCGAAGTTCGTGAAGGTGTTCCCGCACGAATTCAAACGCGTGCTGGCAAAGCGCGCGGCCGCGGCGTC
>CAZWTH010000189.1:0-22638 GCA_964636715.1 uncultured Solibacteraceae bacterium
GTCATGCAGGCAGACGATGCCGCCATCGCTGACTCGCGAAAGAACGCGGTGGGCAATGGCCTCGGCCGGGAGCTTCCAGTCTAGCCCGATGACGGTCCACATGACGCCGCGGAGCCCGAGTTTCGCCTGCATCGGCCGGAATCCGGGCCAGCGTACGCCGTAGGGGGCGCGCATCAGCGCCGGGGTAAAGCCGGTTGCGTCTTCGATCACGGACTGGGCGTAGGAGAAATCACCTTCGATGAGTTGCGCCGGTTTCAGGGCGAAATTAATGTGGACGTGAGAGTGATTGCCGATTTCGTGACCCTGCGCCAGAACTTCGCGCGCAATTTCCGGATGCCGCTTCACGTTCACCCCGACCTGAAAAAAGGTGGCTGGAGCGTGGTGCCGATCGAGGAGATCCAGGATCTGCGGGGTAGATGGCGTGGGGCCGTCGTCGAAGGTGAGCGCGATCGCTTTGCGGCCGGGTCTGCCGCGCCAGTACGAATCGTCGAAGACAGAGGAAGACCGCCCGCGCACAGCCCACGCCATGCCGCCAATCCCTGCCGCCAGGCCCGCCGCGACTGTGATCGCTTTGCTCAAACAATTTCTTCGGTCGCGGGATCCCAGCGCACTGTGCGCTGCTGGAGATAGCTTTCGACTGCCATGTGGCAGGCGACCGAGACGCGATAGCCGAGTTCGAACGGGCAAGCCGTTTCCCCGCCGGTTCGGATCGCATCGAGGAAATTCTGCATGTGGGCGCGCGGGACGGTGGGGGTCTGACCCAGCAACTCCGCTCCAGCCGGACGGTTCACGCGCTGCGGGACATAGCGAATCTGCTGGCCGCGCGCGATAGTGCCGTGCGTGCCGAGCACATCTTCCGTGACGCCCGGATAATTGTTGCCGAAACCCGATTCCCAGGTGAACAGCATCTCCTCCGGCATTTCGAGCGCGATGCTCATCGTATCCGGAACCTCGCGGCCGTCTTTCCAGAGATAAATGCCGCCGGTCATGGTGGCGGCAGTGGGAATACCGAGGTTCAGAACCTTGCTCCAGAAGGCGAACTGGTGACTCATGTTCTCGTGAACATTGCCGCCCGAATAATCCCAGAACAGCCGCCAGTTGACGAGACGGTCTGGATCGAAGTCGCGCGCCGGCGCGCCGCTGAGAAAGCGATCCCAGGCGACATTCGCGGGCGTCATATCCGGATAGACCGGACGAGTCCACTGCGGTTTGCCCGCGGGCGTGTTGCGATGCATGCGAGCCTGGATCGAAGTGATCTGTCCCACCGCGCCGCTTTGCAGGTAGCTGAGGGCGTCGGCGACGTGGCCCGAGGAGCACGCCTGATGGCCCACCTGAACCACGCTGCGCGGCGAACGTTCGCGGGCCGCGCGCATTTCTTTTGCCTGGTCGACCGTGAACGCCATGGCTTTTTCCTGATAGACGTGCTTGCCGGCAGCCATCGCGGCGACGAAGCATTCGCCGTGGAGGTGCTGCGGCGTCGCGATGAGAACGGCGTTGATCGATTTGTCTTCGAGCAGGGCGCGATAGTCGGCGTGGGCGGCGAAATCCGGGCGGTTGCCGGCGAGGCTGCGGGCTTCATCGAGCCGGCGGGAATAAACATCGGCTGCGGCGACGAATTCCGTGTCCGGGCATGCCATAGCTTCCCGGGTGAGTTGCACGCCGCGTTCGCCCATCCCGATGGTGGCGAAGCGGATACGGTTATTCGCGCCCAGTGCGGAGCGGGTGGCGATGCTGCCGCTGGCAATGGCGACATTGCCGATGAAATGGCGTCTGGTCTGCACGGATGCCTTTAGTTTAGCGCGGTGCGGGCCGGAAACGTGGGGCATGCATTCCTGCCTGCGAGCCGGCTTTCCAGCCAGCTGGACTCGCTGGAAAGCGAGTCCGCAGCCTGGAAAGGCTGCCCCACAATGTTTTGCCGCAGGAATCCGCGAAGCCATTGCCGGGCGCAACTTCGGTCCCGCCAACCTGGTAGTCTGGAAGTCTGGGGTTCCAACGCATTATCTGGATTGTGCTCGATAGTCTCGGCGTGGGCGAAATGCCGGACGCCGCCGATTACGGGGACGTGGGCAGCGACACGCTGGGCAATATTGCGCGCCAGCGCGGGCTTCGCGCGCCGAATCTGTGTGCGCTGGGGCTGGGGAATCTGAAGGCAATTCCGGAATTGCCAAAGGCCGCCCAGCCCCAAGGCGCGTTCGGACGCTGCACGCTGCAATCGCCGGGAAAAGATACGACCACAGGCCATTGGGAAATGGTAGGAATCCATCTCGCCCGTCCGTTTCCGCTGTTCCCCAACGGTTTTCCGCCGGAGATCATTCGGGAATTCGAGAAGCGTACCGGGCGGTCCGTTCTTGGCAACAAGGCGGCATCGGGCACGGAGATTATCAAAGAACTCGGCGAAGAACACATGCGGACGGGATCCCCCATCGTCTACACGTCCGCCGACAGCGTGTTCCAGATCGCGGCGCATGAGGGCGTTATCCCTCTTGCCGAGCTCTACCGCATCTGCGAAATCACGCGCGATCTGATGCGCGGCCCATGGGAAGTGGGGCGGGTGATCGCGCGGCCCTTCGCCGGCGAACCCGGCAATTTCCGCCGCACCCCGAACCGCCACGATTATGCGGTACCCCCTCCGCCTGGCATGCTGCTCGACAGGCTCGCGGAGCGCGGCGTCGAAATCCGGAGCGTGGGGAAAATCTCCGACGTTTTTCTCGGCCGCGGCATCGCCAGCCAGCAAAAAACAGTGAACAACGCCGATGGGATGGCGAAGACGCTGGACGCAATGCAGGGCTTCGAACGCGGTCTCGTCTTCACGAATCTGGTCGATTTCGATCAGCAGTACGGGCATCGCAATGACGTGGAAGGTTACGCCCGCGCGATCGAAGAGTTTGACGCCTGGCTGCCGCAATTCCGCGCCTCGCTGCAACCGGAAGACCTGGCGATTCTGACCGCGGATCACGGCTGCGATCCCACCACGCCTTCCACCGACCACAGCCGCGAATATACGCCGCTGCTGGCCTTCGGCCCACGTGTGCGCGCCGCCGTCGATCTGGGGCTGCGCGAAACACTGAGCGACATCGGCCAGACAGTCGCCGAAAATTTTGCAACATCGATTGAGAAAGGGAAGAGCTTTTTAAGCGAGATCCGTTTATGAGAACACCACTACTGGCGGGCAACTGGAAGATGTACAAGACGCCCGCGGAAACCAAAACTTTCTTTGACGCCTTCGTACCGATGGTGTCGTCCGTGAAAGACCGGCACATCGCGATCTGCCCGCCTTACATTGATCTGGCCGTGGCGATCGAAGCTGCGAAGGGGACGAACGTCGGCATCGGCGCGCAGAACCTGGCCATCGGCAAAGAAGGCGCAATGACCGGCGAAATTTCCGGCCACATGCTGAAGACCATCGGCTGCCGCTACGTCATCATCGGTCACAGCGAACGCCGCCAGTTCTTCGGAGAGAACGAAGCGGGCGTGCTTTCGAAAACGCTCGCGGCGCTCGAATACGGACTGACGCCCATCGTTTGCGTGGGCGAACTGCTGGCGCAGCGCGAAGCCGGCCAAACCGAAGCCGTGCTGGAAGCGCAGTTCGATGGCGGTATCGCTGGACTATCGGCGGAGCAGTTTGCCTCCATCGTGATCGCTTACGAACCGGTGTGGGCGATTGGCACGGGCAAAGTGGCAACGCCCGAACAGGCGGCGGAAGCGCATGCGTTTATTCGCGGACGCGTCGCGCTGAAGTTCGGTAACGATCAGGCGCAGGCAATCCGTATCCTCTATGGCGGCAGTGTGAAGCCGGATAACGTGTCGGGTCTGATGTCGAAGGGCGATATCGATGGCGCGCTTGTGGGCGGAGCGAGTCTCGATCCGAAGTCGTTCGCCGGAATTGTGAACTTCCAGTAGCTCGAACCAGAGGCGCTACCAGTCGGCGGGCTCGCCGCGAAGAAGGAGAGTGCGGGGATCGGCGGCGGGGCTGTGCGCGCCGAGCTGAGCCGCGGTTGCTCCGGACTTCTTCGCTTCCGCGGCGAGCCCGTGCGCGGCATCAATAGATGCCTGCGAGAGCCACACCAGCGCGGCTTCGGGCCACCGCCGGCGGGCGTCCGCCAGCAGCTTGCGGGCGTCGTCCGTTTTGGCGGAAAGGTCCAGCAGAAGCGCGCGCATCGCCGCGATCTGCGCATTGTCCGGTACCCCGGCGCCGCTGAACAGTTCCAGTGCGTCGGCGGTACGGCGGTTCTTCACCATCAGAGCGGCGGCCTGCCAGTAGAGATCGGTGCGCTGCGGCTCGGCCTGGATGGCCTGTTTCATCGCGCCGGCTGCATCGGCAGGCGGAAGCATCTGGGCGCGCAAAGCGTAGTAATCGCCGCCGCGCGCTGATGCGGGAACTTTATCCAACTGCTGTAAAGCGGCTGCTGCCCCGGTTGTGTGGAAGATCGCGCTGGCCAGATCGAGATCGATTCCCGTCGCGCCTTCGTTCGCCGCGGCCTGTTCGAACAAATCCTTCGCGATCGGATACTGATGCGCCGCGAGCATCGCGCGGCCGGCGTCGGTCAGCAGAATGGCGCCGGGTTTCAAGGCAAGAACTTTGCGCGCGGCCCCGGTGGCCTGTGGAATCTGCCCATCGGCGATCGAAAGCTTGAGGTAATTGACCTGCATCGCGGCGTCATCCGGATGTTCGCCGATTGCCTTCTCGATCCGCGCGCGATACTCGGCGCGTTGCTCTTCCGGCGTCTGGCTCAGGTATTCCAGGACGCCGCGCGGAGGCACCGCCGCCAGTCCGCCGAGTTGTTTGTAGCGGCTCGTGTAGATCTTCGCCTGCTCCCGATCGCCGGCCTGTGCGAGCGCGTTCGCAGTGTGGAGTTGTGTTTTCGCATCGGACGGCGCGAGGCCGGCGGCGCGCAGCAGTACGCGCACGGCATCTTTCGGGCGGTCGAGCAATAAATAGGTCTGCCCGAGACGATCGAGAACCAGAGCGCTGTTCGGCTCTTTCGACGCAGCAAATTCGAGATCGGCCAGCGCCGCGTCAGCATTATTCTGCTGGTATTCGAGAGCGCCGCGGGCGGCGCGCGCGTCGGCGAAATCCGGGTTCACGTGAATGGCTTTCGTCAGAGTAGCGATGGCCTGATCGGGATCGCTTCCGCCCTGCGCGACGCCCAATTCGAACAAGCCGGTAGCGTCATCCGGATGGCGTCTGACGAACCATTCGAGATCGGCCATCCCTTCCGCCCGCTTCATGTTGGTCTTCGCAAAACCGCGCTCACGCCGGCCGGAATCATCGTTCGGCTCCAGCTTCATGTAGCGATCCCACGCGGCCGCCGAATCTTCGTAAGCGAGAAGGTCGCTGGTGCTCATTCCCAGGAGCTTCTGGACGTCCGCGCGCTGCGGCGCGAGCCGCGAAGCTTCGGAGAGCAGACGCACCGCCGCCTCGTTCTGATGCAGCGCATGGTCGACGTAAGCGAGCGCATACAAAACATCGGCGTTGTGCGGCTGCGTACGGAGAGCGTTTTCGAGAACCTCTTTGGCGCGTTCGTTATGTCCGGCGCGCATTGCGACGACGCCGAGTTGATACTGCAGCGCGAAATTGGCTGGGTCAGGCGCGAGCGCGTGAGTCAGGAATGTCTCGGCGGCGGCGAATTCGCCCGCCTGCGCGATCTGAACCCCGATCGCCGCGCTCAACTTCGCATCATTCGCGGTAGCGGTAGCGAGGCGCTCGAAAACGGCGTCCGCTTCGGCCGATTTCTGCTGGCGGCGCAGCGCGACGCCGAGCAGCGCCATCGCTTCGTACTCATCGGGATGCGTGGTGAGCTCTGCGCGAGCCTTCTGTTCGGCGGTGGCGGCATCGCCGTGCTGCAGGGCGGCAAGGGCGGCCTGGAAGTCGGCGCCGGGCGCGGCGGCGAGCCGCCCGGAGGCCCAGGCGCACAGCAAACACACAATAAAACAATGCGCCCTGCTCACCCTCTCATGATATCGGCTGCGATAATCACACCGTGAGCCGCGCATCCCGCTCCCTACGATGGCTGGCCGCACTTGTTGCCGTCGCGGGATGCTGCCGGCTGGCGAGCATTGCATTCGCTCAGAGCGGGCGGGAAGCGCCGATCAGTATTATTGTGGTTTCGTCGCAGGCGGAGGCCAGCCAGATAGCCGCGCAACTGAAGGCCGGGGCGGATTTCGGCGCGATCGCGAAACGCCAATCCACCGATCCGACGGCGAACGATTCGGGTTACATGGGCGTTCTCGACCCCGCGAAGTTGCGCCCCGAACTGCGCGACGCGCTGCAGGGGGTTGCGGCCGGCCAGATCACCGCCATTACCCAGATTCCCTCCGGCTACGCGATTCTCAAAGTGCTGAACGCGCCGCCGGCGGGGAACGCGCCCGAACCGGCGCGAGCGCTGGATCTCGCGGGTCAATCCGCCATCCAGCCCACGCCGGACTTCGCGGGTTATTCAGAAGCGAATCTCGCCTTCAGTAAATATCCGAAGCCCGTTGGATGGGAAGACGACATTGCGGCGGGTTGTTCCGCGCGCGTGAACTCCGTACAGGAATTTACGGCGCAACTCGCGGCCTATCTCAAGGCCCCAGGCTCGGATGCCTCTACGTTTGAAGACGTGAATTCGATTCTTTCGAATCTCTACTCCTACCGTGGCGAGATGGATCAATCCATTGCATACCGCGAAAAGGCTTACCAGCTTGCGCTGAAACAGGCGCCGGTAAAAGTTCCGCTGCTCGAAGAAGGTCTCGGGGTCGCCTATCTCCACCAGGCGGGCATGACTCTCTATGACAAGTTTGTTTTCCCCACGCCGCTGAGCCCCGCTCAACTCACCGCCTCTGAGAAAGCCGAACTGTCAAAGGCAACCGAATATTTTCTGCTGATTCTGCGGCGCTCGCCGGAGGATCTCGATGCGCGATGGCTTCTCAACGTGACAGCCATGCTGGCGGGCGCCTATCCGGATAGCGTTCCGGCGCCATACAGAATCGATCCTTCGCTGCTTGCGTCGAAGGAGAACATCGTGCATCTGACCGACGTGGCGGGCGCGGCGGGTCTGGGGCGGCGCGGCATGTCTGGTGGCGTGATCATTGACGATTTCGACAACGACGGCCTGTTCGACGTAATAATTTCCAGCCAGAACGATTGTGTTCCGCTGCGCTTCTTCCACAACAATGGCGACGGCACATTTACGGATCGAGCCGAGCAGGCTGGTCTGAGTAATCAGACGGGCGGCCTTAACATGATCCAGACCGACTACAACAACGACGGCTGCATCGATATATTTCTGCTGCGCGGCGGCTGGGAATGGGCGCGCCGCAAGTCTCTGCTGCGAAATAACTGCGACGGCACATTTACCGACGTGACGCGCGAGGCGGGGCTGCTCGATCCTCCGCGCGCCACGCAGACGGCAGTCTGGACCGATATCGATCGCGACGGCAAACTCGACGTACTCATCGGCAACGAAAACGCGCCGATGCAGCTCTTTCTGAATCAGGGCAACGGGAAGTTTACAGATATCGCGGCGGCGGCGGGCGTGAGCAAGACCGGTTTTGTGAAAGCGGTGGTAGCGGGCGATTACGATAACGACGGATGGCCGGACCTCTACGTCTCGAACTTCCGCGGACAGCATTTTCTTTTCCACAACAACCACGACAAGACGTTTACGGACGTGACGCAGGAAGCCGGAATCGGCCAGCAGGGGCCGACGTTCCCCGCCTGGTTTTTCGATTACGACAATGACGGTCTGCTCGATCTGTTTGTCGGAGGTTATTATTCTTCGCTAAGTGACGTTGCCGCGGGTTATCTCGGGATGCCGCAGAAGGGCGAGCCGCTGCGTCTGTTCCATAACCTGGGCAACGGTAAGTTCCGCGATGTGGCCTCGGAAGTCGGCCTCAATAAGGTTTTCCTGCCGATGGGGCATAACTTCGGCGACATCGATAACGACGGCTACCTGGATTTTTATCTGGGCGAAGGGAATCCGTCGTTCGCGCACGTGTATCCCAACGCCATGTTCCACAACGACGGTGGAAAGCGCTTCACGGACATCACCGCGTCATCCGGGATGGGAATTCTGCCCAAGGGACACGGTATTGCCTTCGCCGATCTCGACAATGACGGCGATGAGGACGTGGTCTCCGTCATGGGCGGGCCGGATCCGGGCGACGAGCACAACACGCGGTTGTTCGAAAATCCCGGTGCCGGGAACGATTGGCTTCGTATTCATCTGGTCGGAGTGAAATCGAACCGTGCGGCAGTCGGAGCGCGGATCAAAGTGACAGTGCGGGACGGCGGAGATAAGCCGCGCGATATCTACCGGACGGTTGGCAGCGGTGGATCGTTCGGCGCGAATCCGTTCGAGCAGCATGTCGGCCTTGGCAAAGACGCGACGGTCCTGTCGGTCGAGATTCGGTGGCCTTCAAGTGACGAGCCACAGCTCCTCACGAATACAGGAAAAAATCGAGTGATCGAGATTCGAGAAGGCGCGAAGACATTCAGCGTTTTACAGCGGCCCGCTTTTCGGTTGGGTAAATAGTTGCTTCCACTAAGTCACCCAACTGTTTCACCGTATAACTATTCCCCTCAATGTTAGCCGCCAACTTACCCTGCCGGTCAATCACCACCGTATGCAGTGAGTGAGTCAGAATTCCTTCATCCTGCCACGCCGCAACTCCAAACAACCCACATACCCGTCGAACTTCCGGCAGCGGTCCTGTCAGAAAATGCCAGACCTTCAGGTCGGCATTCCAGATATGCGCATACTTCGCCATCACCTGCGGAGTGTCGCGAACCGGATCGAACGTAACCGTCAGCAGAATCAGATTGCGGCCCAGTTCGCTCCGAAACCGCTTCTGCACCTGCGCGAGATTATTGGAAAGGCGAAAACAGTAGTCCGGCAGCGGGCAGCGCGTGTAGACAAAATTCATCGCGATGACCTTGCCGCGGAATTGCGAAAGACGAACCGGGTGGTTGTCCTGATCGGTGAGCGTGAAATCCGGCACGGTCTCGCCCTGCTTCAGTTCATGATCGGCGCTCTTGTTGAGGATCGACTCGATGAGACTGAGCCGGTGCGCCTGCTCGGGATCCCGCTCCGCGCTCCAGTAATCGACCGCGCGCAGTTGCTCGATCCAGGTCGATCCTTTATCGACCACCAGCGTGAATTCCACCTTCACTCCCGGCGCCAGCCCCTTCAGTTCGGCTGCGTCCTTCACATGAAACGCCATCACCATCGCATCCATATAACCGGCAATGGCCTGATGCGAAATGGTAACGCTCTGCTTCGGAACATCGACGGCAACGGCCATCCCCGTGCCCTGAAATCGCTGCGCCGCGGCTCCAGATAAGGCGCACAGCGCGAAGACAACCGGTAGCAGACGCCGGAAATGCATTCGATGTACCGATGATATCCTCAGTGGATGACGCGCCGGCAAGCACTTTCTCTGTCTGCGCTCGCGCTTCCCGGCCTCAGTTCCACCGCTTCAGCGCAGTTCCGGGCCATCGCTCCGCAGGGCGTCAAACCGCAAAAGCGCGGACCGGCCTCAGGGCTCCCCTTTAACGCGAAATTTACGAACGTCGCGAAGGCCGCAGGCCTGACCGCCCCGGTGATTTTTGGCGACGAAGGCCATGCGGACTACGTCCTGGAGTCGATGGGCTGCGGCCTGGCCTTTATCGACTACGACAATGACGGCTGGCAGGACATTCTTCTTCTCACCGGCCGGAGGCGTCGCACGCCGAATCCCGCCGAGGCGACAATTCGTCTGTATCACAACAATCGGGACGGCACATTTCGCGATATCACCGCGCAATCCGGCCTGGGCCGCACGGATATCTGGGCCTTCGGCGTGACGATCGCGGACTATGACAACGACGGCTTCGACGATATCTTCATCACCTGTTACGGCCAGAACATCCTCTTTCATAACAACGGCAAAGGCGGATTCACCGACGTCACCGGGAAGGCGGGATTGCTGCATCCGGGCAATCGCTTCGCAACCGGCTGCACCTGGGTCGATTATGACCGCAACGGACTGCTCGATCTGTTCGTCACGCATTATCTGGTCTTCGATACCGAAAAGATTCCGGCGCGCGGCGCGACGAAGGACTGCACGTGGAAGGAATTGCCCGTATACTGCGGGCCGCTCGGGCTCCCTTACGAGAGCTCGCGGCTGTATCGCAACAACGGCGATGGAACGTTCACGGACGTGAGCGACAAGTCAGGCATTTCATTCGCGGGACAGAAACGCGGCGCCGAGTACGGGCTGACCGCGGTGGCGGCGGATTTCGATGGCGACGGCTGGCCCGATATCTATGTCGCGTGCGACACCACGCCCAGTCTGCTGTTCCGCAACAATCATGACGGGACCTTTACGGAATGCGGGCTGGAAAATGGCGTGGCGGTCAACGAAGACGGGCGAGAGCAGGAAGGCATGGGTCTCGGCGTCGGCGACTACAACACGGACGGCTTCCTCGACATTTTCAAGACGCATTTCAGCGACGATACGAATGTTCTTTATCGCAACAACGGCAAGGGCGTATTTCAGGATGTGACGATTCGCGCGGGACTTGGCGTCGAAACGCGTTTTGTCGGATGGGGCGCAGGAATCGAAGATCTCGATAACAACGGTCTGCCCGATCTTTTCTACACGAGCGGCATGGTATTTCCCGAAGTGGATGGCAAGGTAGCGGATGCCCCGTACAGGACGCCGAACGTGCTGTTCCGCAATCTGGGGAATGGGCGCTTCGAAGAACTATTCGATCAGGCCGGCCCTGCCATGAATGAAATGCATTCGAGCCGCGGGCTGGCGTTCGGCGATTTCGATAATGACGGCGATCTCGACATTCTGATCATGAATGTGAATGAGCCGCCGTCGCTGCTGCGTAACGACCGGACCGGGGGCGATCACTGGCTCAAGGTGCTGCTCGAAGGCGTGACCTCGAACCGCAGCGCGATCGGCGCCACGGTGGTAGCGTCGTACGGTGGAAAGAAGCAGGCGAAGGCGGTGCTCGCCCAGTCGTCTTATTTTTCGGTGAATGACCGGCGCCTGCATTTCGGGCTTGGCGCCGAGACGAAGGCCGATCTCGATATTACCTGGCCGGATGGGAAGAAGCAGTCGATCTCCGGTGTCGATGGAGACCGGCTGGTGGTCATTCGAGAGGGCAAAGGCATCGTTCGTACGGACAGTTTCACGCGCGAGGCGGCTCACTAGCGGATGGCGAAACGAAACAGAGCAGCAGTGGCGAAGAATTCGCCCGTCAAAGTGATCGAGCGAACGCCGCCGCCACCACCACCTGTAGCTGCGCCGCGCCTCCGGTTTTCTCCAGCCGATATACGCAACGGCGCGCTTCTGCTCGTCGCGCTGTTCATCGCATATTTCCCGGCGCTCAACGGCGCGCAGGTCTGGGACGATGCCGGCCACATCACTCCCGAGAAGCTCCGTTCGCTCGCAGGACTCTACAAAATCTGGTTTCAGTTCGGCGCGTCGCAGCAATACTATCCGCTGCTGCACAGCGCATTCTGGATCGAGCATCGCATCTGGGGCGATTGGGTTGCCGGCTATCACGTCATCACCCTGCTTTTCCATGCGATCGCCGCGTATCTGATCGTCGCGATCATGCGGCGGCTGTCTCTGCCCGGTGGATGGCTCGCCGCCGCCATCTTCGCGCTGCATCCTGTCAGTACCGAATCCGTTGCCTGGATTTCGGAACAGAAGAACACGCTCTCGCTGGTTTTCTACCTGAGTTCGGCGTTTTGTTATCTGCGTTTCGATAAAGAGCGGCGGCGAGCCAGCTACGCTCTGGCTCTGCTGTTCTACCTGATGGCGCTGCTCTCGAAATCGGTTGCGGCGACTCTGCCGGTGACCCTCCTTCTCGTGTTCTGGTGGCAGAGAGGCTCGCTCAAAATCAATCGCGACGTGAAGCCGCTGCTTCCCTGGTTCGCGATCGGTATCGCATCCGGTGCTCTCACCGCATGGGTGGAAAAGACCTTCATCGGAGCCCAGGGAAGGGACTTCAATCTCAATATCGTCGAGCGATGCCTGCTCGCTGGACGCGTGATCTGGTTCTATCTCCTGAAGCTCGTCTGGCCGGTCCACCTGCTCTTCATCTATCCGCGATGGACGATCGATTCCGGCGCCGCCTGGCAGTATTTGTTCCCGGCCCTCACCCTCGCCACGATCGCCGCGCTGTGGATGTATTCACGGAAAGCCGATACGCCGCAGGCGCGCGCACCGCTGGCTATCTTCCTCTGCTTTACCGTCGCGCTCGCGCCGGCTCTCGGGTTCCTCAATGTCTATCCGTTCATCTATTCGTACGTCGCCGATCACTTCCAGTACCAGGCGATGATCGCCATCTTCATTGCCGTCGCGGCGTATCTGGCGACCGTGACGAAGAAGTTGCCGGAGGACCGCGCGCGACTCGCTCCTGTCGTTGCGGGCGTGATTCTGGTGGTCTTCGGCGCGCTGACCTGGCGGCAGACCGGCCTTTATCTGGATGAAGCAACGCTTTACCGCAAGACCCTGGCGGAGAACCCGCGGGCGTTCATGGCGTGGATCAATCTCGCGCTGGTGATCGACAAAACTCCAGGTCATGCGGACGAAGCGATCCGGCTGACCGACAAGGCGCTGGAGATCCGGCCCAACTCCGCCGAGGCGGTGAATAACATCGGCATGTTTCTGGAAGAGCTGAATCGTCACGAAGCGAGTCTGGCGGCGTACCGCAAGGCAGCGGAGCTCTCGCCCACGCTGGAGACGGCGCACTGGGGAATTGCCAATGGGCTCGCCGCCGTTCCTGGCCATGAAGAAGAGGCCATCCGCGAATACCAGACCGCGCTGCGCCTGAAGCCGGAGGATGAACGCGCCTACACCGGCCTCGGCCGCATCTATTTGCGGATGCCCGGCCGCCTGCAGGATGCTATTGCTGATTTCCGGATTTCGGCGCAACTCGACCCCGGCAGTTTCGGTTCTCATGTCGAGCTGGGAGAAGCCCTGACGCGCGCCGGGGATACCGCGGGCGCAATCGCGGAATATCGCAGGGCAATCGAATTGAAGCCCGATTATGCGGAAGCTCACCTCAATCTGGGCGCGGCGCTGGCCCAATCGCCGGATACGGTGGGCGCCGCGCTCGAAGAATATCGAACGGCAATCCGCCTGAAGCCGCACTATGCGCAGGCGCACTACAATCTCGGGCTGCTGCTCTCTGATATGCCGGGAAGAGCGAACGACGCCATTGCGGAGTATCAGGCTGCGCTGAAAGAGAAGCCCGATTACGCGGAAGCGCTCTGCAATCTGGGTATCGCGCTGGAGGACATTCCGGGGCGAAAGCCGGAAGCGATTGAAAAGTTCAGGGAGGCGGTCAAAGCGGACCCGCACCTGGCGGAGGCGCAATACGCCTGGGGGATGGCGCTCGCCGATTCCCCTCAGAACCGCATGGAAGCGATCGAACATTTCCGCGAGGCCGCAAAAGCAAACCCGAACTTCCAGCCCGCGCAGGACGTCCTGACGAAGCTCGGTATCCCCCATTGAAATCCAGAATTCCGGACTCGGCGCCGGCTGGAAATTCAATTTTTGGGAATTTTTAGAATAACCTTACAGATCTTAAATAAATGTGCTGTCAGTGCCGTTACTCCCGGCTCCTCGCTTGACATTTTTCGAAACTTTAGGAAATGAATTCCGGCCTCTGCGGGTCATCGTTCGTAGTTGCTAATCTCATTGTAATCAGTATCTTGTGGCCTCGCCGGTGATCCTGTCCGGCTCCATCTTGACAGTATCGAAAAACGAATGTTAGTTTTGGCGCAGTCGCTTTTTGTCGGTCGAGGTGTGTTTTTCTGCCGAAGCTGATAGAAAGTCAGGGGTCGAATAAGTTTAGAGGTATTAAGAAATTGAAGAACTATACGCGCATGTTTTTTGCGCTGGCGCTTTGCTGCGCCGGCATGTATGGCCAAACAGTTTCGAGCTCTCTGGTAGGCACGGTAGTGGACCCGGCGGACGCGGTAGTTGCCAACGCGCCTGTCACCCTCACCGATACCGCAACCAAAGCAGCCCGAAGCGCAACCACAGACAACACAGGGACCTTCCGCTTCCTCCAGCTGGATCCCGGCGTCTACAACCTCACCGTTAAGGCAAATGGCTTTAAAGCCACCACGGTCACCAGCATCAACGTGACGGCGCAGGAAACCCACAATGCGGGTAAGATCGTCCTCGCGCTCGGCAGCGTTTCGGATTCCGTATCCGTCACCGCCGAAATCTCACAGATTCAGCTCGCCAGCGCTGAAAAATCATCCACCATCAACACCGCGGACCTCGAAAGCCTGACACTCAAGGGCCGCGATCTCTTCGGCTATATGCGTCTGGTGCCGGGCGTGATCGATACCGGCGCTCAGGGACGCGACGTAACCGGTCCGAACCAGCTCCGCGGGTTCACGATTCAGGGCAACTCGACGCTGACGATGAACTTCACGGTGGACGGTATTTCGGATATGGATACCGGCTCCAACAGCACGCTGCACTACGAACCGAACATGGACGCGGTGCAGGAGCTGAAGGTCCTCACCTCGAACTACCAGGCCGAATTCGGCCGTAACTCGGGCGGCACCATCACGGTCGTCACCAAGAGCGGAACCTCGGATTTCCACGGCTCGTTCAACTGGAGCCACCGCAACGAAGAGTTCAATGCGAATAGCTGGGCCAACAACCATAACCTGAAGAAGATCAATGGCCAGAACGTGGCGACGCCGCGCTCGCCCTACCGCTACAACATTGAAACCTACAGCATCGGCGGTCCCCTCTATATTCCGAAAGTTGCGAACAAGGAAAAGAAACACCTCTTCTTCTTCTGGTCGCAGGAATATACCGGGCAGTTCGTTCCGGCTAACACCCAGACCACCTACATGCCCACGGCGCTCGAGCGCATCGGCGACTTTTCCCAGACATTCAACAACGATGGCAACGGGAACCCCGTGGCGACCAACATTCTGGACCCTCAGAACAACAATCAGCCGTTCTCCGGGCGCGTCATTGCGCCGAGCCGGCTCGATCCTCTGGGTCAGTCGATCCTGAACTTCTTCCCGCTGCCGAACAATCCCATTCTGCCGGCGAATCAGGTTTACACGAACAACTTCCAGGTCACGGACAGCGCCGCTCACCCGCGCCGCAATGACGTGGCCCGCATCGACTTCAACATCACTCAGAAGCTGACCGGCTATGCCCGCTGGATTCACGATTATGACGACATGGGCGTGCTGTATTCCGGCATCAACTTCGGACCGAAAGACCAGAACGGCCGCGGCAACCTGCCCCCGATCTCGAACATCGATCACCCGAACCCGGGACATAGCTACTCCGGCACTCTGACCTACACGATCACGCCGACCCTGATCAACGAAGTGACGGTTGGCGAAAGCTGGAATACCTGGTCGTACTACACGACGGACAACTATGCTTCCGAAAACCGCAGCCTGATTCCGAACATCCCCACGCTGTTCCCGATCCCCACCCCGGATCAGAGCGGCGCGCAGGGCCCGGTGAACGGCTACAACCCGATTCTGCCGCAGTTCGATTTCAGCAGCGTCAATCTGCCGAACGGTTCGAACTACGCCCGCGCGGTTGGAACGAGCTCGGGTACTTATGAAAACTTCAACCCGATCCACTCGTATCAGGACAACATTTCAAAGGTCATCGGCCACCACGCTTTCAAGGCCGGCGCTTATCTCGAACTCAACAACAAGATTCAGCCCGCGAGCAAGCAGTACAACGGACAGTACAACTTCAACGCGTCCGCTAGTACCCCGCTGCTGAATACGAATTCCGGATACGTGCTCGCTTTGCTGGGACAAACTTCCAACTACCAGCAGGCAACGGCGACCACGACGTTCGACGCCCAGTACTACAACTTCGAGTTCTACGTCCAGGACAACTGGAAGGTGAACCGGAAGCTGACCCTCGATCTTGGCGTTCGCTTCTATCACCAGACTCCGCAGTACGATCTCAACAAGACGTTCACCAACTTCACGATCGCCAACTTCGATCGGAACCAGATTCCCCGTCTGTACCGGCCTTTCTGCGTCAACGGCAATCCCTGCAAAGACGCGGCGAGCGGCCTGATGGCGCAGGATCCGGCCAGCGGCGCTCTGCAGCCGCTCGGCTATATCGGCGCGGTGGTTCCCGGTACGGGCAATTACACCAATGGCGTGCAGGTTCTGGGCGTCAATGGCGTGGATCAGGATCCCTACAAGACTGCTTCCATCGTGGCTGCTCCCCGGCTTGGATTCGCTTACGATCTGTTCGGCGACGGCAAGACCGCTCTCCGCGGCGGATGGGGCGTGTTCTACGATCGCCTGCAGGGCAATGACGTCTATGGCCTTGCGGGTAATGCTCCGCTGTCCCTCACTTCGTCAGTTGCCAATCAGAAGTTTTCTGAGATTCAGGCTCAGGCGACCGCGACGGCGCCAACCGCCGCCAGTCTGAAACTGCAGCCGCTTACGATCGGCCAATCGTTCGCGTTCCCGGGCGAGATTCCTCACGACGGCGTGCAGAACGTCAGCTTTGACATACAGCACAACTTCGGCAAGGGCACCACGGTCGATATCGGTTACCAGTTCAACTATGCGTTCAATCAGCCTTTGACGTATAACGAGAACTACATCCCGGTCGGCACTGCGTGGCCGTTTACTCCGTCTAACCTGAATCCGACGACGGCCGGCAACACTTCGGCCGATATCGGTCAGGTGTTCGAACGTACCCGCTATCCGGGCCTGAACGGCATTACGACGTTCAAGTTCGTGGGCCACACCAACTATAACGGCCTGAACTTCCTGCTCCAGCGCCGCGTTGCGCGCGGCCTCGCAGTCGGCCTGAACTATACGTACTCGAAGGCGATGGGAGATGTTGGCACGGTCACCGGCAATGGCACGTATTGCATTGTCTGCACCGGTCAGAACGGTCTTCCGACCAACGAGCAGTGGAACTACGGCCGCCAGGCCAGCGACCGCACCCACAACTTCGTGATGAACTACACCTACGATATTCCGGGTCCCGCCAAAGCGCTTCATCTGAAGGGCGTTGGCTACATCACGGACAACTGGTCGCTCTCCGGCATTACGAGCATCCAGAGCGGCGTGCCGTATAACGTCACCTGCGGCTTCGCTTCGGGTTCGCCGAGCGTCATCGGCGGTACTACGAACACGGGTCTGACGGGAACTCCTGACCTCAACGCGCGCTGCAACGTAGTGGGTAATCCTTACGCCAACATTGGAACCAATGGCAACGGCCAGGTTTATTTCAATGGCGCTGCGTTCGCGATGCCGAGCATTAACTTCCAGCAGTCCGCGCCCGGCAGCAACAACTACTACCTGGCTGGCAGCCCTGTTCTCGGTAACCTGGGCGGCGGCTCCGGCCTTCTCTCCGCTCCGCATGTCACCAACTTCGACATGACCCTGACGAAGAACATTCCGCTTGGCAGCGAAAAGCGGATTCTCCGGCTTCAGGTTCAGGCCTACAACGTGTTCAACCACACGGAAATTGGCAAGACGGACGGCACGGCGGCGATCAACAATGGAGCGCAGTACAGCTTCACGACGAATCAGTTGACCAACGGGCCGACGCTCGGATACATGAACAGCGCAGTGAATTCCCGCATTCTGGCGTTCACCGCGCGCGTGCAGTTCTAACCAGCTGAACTTGCAGTAAACCGAAAACGGCCGATGCCCGGTGAACGGGTATCGGCCGTGTTGTTTTTCCGCAGGTCTAACATCGAATTGAATGAGTGGATCGCGCGAGGCCGTCATCGTTTCAGCCGTCCGGACTCCGGTTGGCAAATTTCAGGGCGGCCTTGCCTCGCTCTCCGCGCCACGGCTCGGCGCGATCGTGGTTCAGGAGGCCGTGCGGCGCGCCGGCGTTGCGCCTGAGGCGGTGGAAGACTGCATCATGGGCAACGTGCTCTCCGCTGGTCTGGGGCAGAATCCCGCGCGGCAGGCGGCGTTGTTCGGTGGGCTCCCGTCCGCGGTTGGCGCGCTCACCATCAACAAGGTCTGCGGATCGGGGCTGGAAGCAGTCGCGCTGGCGGCGCAATCGATCCTGACCGGGAACGCCGAGGTCGTGGTCGCAGGCGGTATGGAATCGATGAGTAACGCGCCCTATCTGCTGCCGCAAGCGCGGCAGGGTTACCGGCTGGGGAATGCGACCGTAGTGGATTCCATGGTTCACGACGGTCTTTGGGATGTCTTCAACGACTACCACATGGGAATCACGGGCGAGAACGTTGCCGAAAAGCACTCGGTGACGCGGGAGGAGCAGGACCGGTATGCGCTCGAGTCCCATCGTAAAGCGGCCGAGGCATGGCGAGAAGGCCGCTTCGGCCCCGAGGTGATGCCGGTCTCCGTACCGCCGAAAAAGCGCGGCGGCAAACCGGAAGTGGTGAGCCGTGACGAATCGGTTCGGGAAGACGCCACTCTCGAAGCGCTGGCCGCGCTCTCGCCTGCGTTCCGCAAGGAAGGTACCGTCACCGCGGGTAACGCGCCCGGCGTAAATGACGCAGCGGCTGCGCTGGTGGTGATGTCGGGTGAAAAAGCGCGGGACCTGGGAATTCAGCCTCTGGTCCGCATTCGTGCGCAGGCGACTTCGGGCGTCGATCCGAAGTGGGTGATGCTGGCGCCGGTGACGGGCGTCCGGAAGGTTCTCTGTCGCGCCGGCTGGACGATGGCGAGCGTCGATCTCTTCGAATTGAATGAAGCCTTCTCCGTCCAGGCGATCGGCGTCACGCGCGAACTGGAACTCGGCATGGAGCGCGTGAACGTCAACGGCGGCGCGGTAGCGATTGGACATCCCATCGGCGCGAGCGGCGCGCGCATTCTGGTCACGCTGATTCATGAGATGATCCGGCGCGACGTTCACCGTGGCGTCGCGGCGCTCTGCCTCGGTGGCGGCAATTCGGTCGCGATGGCGGTCGAGCGATAGTCTTTCAACGCCTGTAAAATAAACCGGAGGCATTGACTTCGGATGAGAGTTCTTCGTTTTTTCCTGATTGCGTCTTTATTGTGGATTCCCGCCGGCCCTCTCGCCGCCGCGGACGCAAAATGGGTCCATGCTTCTTCCGCGCACTTTGAAATGTACGCAGCGCAGAGCGAGTCTGAGATCCGCGCCGCCCTCCAGCATCTCGAAATCGTACGCGCCTTTTTTCTCAATTCCACCCACTCGCAGGACCCCGGCGGGCAACCGGTGCGCGTGGTGGTGTTCCAGTCGGAAAGCGACTCCGCGAAATACAGGCCTTCCGAGTATGGCTCCGTCAGCACTTATTCGATAGCGGGAACGCCGGCGACGATTGTCTCGGTGGGGCTCAAGCCGGAAAGCTACGAACACATCTTTCGCGAATATTGCCAGCTCGTGCTGGACCAATCGGCCCCCAAAATTCCTTACTGGCTGCGATCCGGCCTTGCGCAGTTTTATTCCACGCTGAAGCCGGAGGACAACAAGATCAAACTTGGCGCGGCGCCCGCGCGGGCGTTTCACTCGCATGACGGCCTGAATGTGGATCTGGTTCAGCTGTTCGCCGCCGACCGTAAAATGTTTCTCGAATCGAGTTCGCGCTCCTCGACGGAGTTTTACGCCGACACTGGCAATTACGCCGCGCTCGGCGCGAGGGGCGCAGCGGCCACCCAGGCGCTGAATTCGCTCGAAACAAAGGCCGCGCAGGATTATGAGTTGCCCTCCTGGGCTCTCACTCATATGCTCATGTTCAGTCCCATCTATCGCGCCAAAGCGGGGGCATTCATCGGCCAGACGAGCGGTGGGGAGGAGACGGTGGCGGCCTTCGGCTCCGTCTACGGCCGCTCGCTCGCGGACGTCCGGTCCGATCTGAGTCTCTATATGCGGCAGGCGGGCCTGCCGGTGGTGGAACCGGTATACAAATACGAAAAGCCCGCCGCCCCTGCAATGAAGCCCGCAACGAAAGAAGAAGCGGAAGCCCTGTTGTCTTCTGACCGAAAGTGATCAGGCGGCCGCGGCGGCGGCCCGTTCGCGGAGCCGGACAAGATTGCGCAGACGAGGCGTTTCCCGACCGCAGTAACAGAGGCCGGTCACGATTTCCGCCGAGTATCCGATCATCTCGCCGTCGATCGGCGTCTCGCCCTCCTGCGCGTGAAGCCCATCGTGCACCTCGCACTCGCTCGCGATCACCCGGCCATCCGTTCCCAGCAACTGCTCGAAAACCGGAAGCCCGAAGGCGCGCCAGAGCAGATCGCGATGGTCGTCCGTCATCGGCCCGCAGGGAGTTTGCAGAGATGACAGAACGACCATCGCGCAGCGGAGGCTGGGCAGGAGATTCGCCCCCGCGAGCCGTTGCGTGGCATAGTAAATCGCCGTGGAAAGCGGAAGCGCAATCGATTCCGGCGCGAAAGCCTCGATTGCCGCCAGGTCCGCGCCCGCGAAATTGGCCGCGGTCGCCGTTCCACGCAGATTCGTATCAATGAGCGCCAGCCGGCCATGCCAGGCGAGCGGAAAATGAAGGGTTTCCACGTCAGCGGGCCGGCGAAACCTGGGGAAGATCACGGCTTTCTCCCGGAACTAGTGTTCCGAAGCCGGGATTTTTCTCAAAAGTTTTTAAGTCCGGAGAATATCCAGCAGGGAGCGCAGGTTGCCGCCGAAGATGGCATGTTCCGTTTCGGAACCTACGCCGATTTGAGCCAGCGCTTTTTCCTGTGTTTCGCGAATCGCGCTCACCCAGCCGCGCGGGAACCAGGAAGAATCGGAACCGAACAGGATGCGCTTCGGCCCAGCCACGTCGAGAGCGCGACGGAAGACATCGGCGAGAGTCAGATCGCACGGCTGGTAGCGCATCCAGCTATTGGAACTGGAGGTATCAAGGTAAACATTCGGGCAAAGATCGGCGACCATGAGAGCTTCGCGGAAGTAACCGGCGCCGAAATGGGGGATGACGAAACGTACCTGTGGAAATTCGAGGGCAACGGCATGCAGATCGATGGGATTCGAGAACCGCATGTCGAACGGCGAAGTCAGCCCGAGCTTTTTGCGGAATCCGACGCTCAGCACTCCGCAATGGACGTAGACCACGCGCGCTTTCGCGATAACCGCTTTCGCGCGCTCATCGTGCAGGGAATAGCGATGCATGGCGGGGAACAGGAAAATTCCCTTCGGTACATCGGCCGCGGCGTTGGGCGCGAGCGGATTCACCATACTGACGGCGCCGAACCGGCCAGGGTGGCGCGCCACCGCGACTGCCACGGACGGCGTGTCTCCCGGAATGGTCGCAATCAGCATCGCCTGCGCCACGCCATTGCGGTCCATTTCACCCACCCAGCGGTCGGCCAGCGCTTCGGAAGAATCCGGCAGGTCCCAGCCGAGCAGACTATTCACTTCGGGAACTTTTCGCTGGTCCGCGAGCGAGCGAAAAAATGCGGGAGAGAAGAAATGGACGTGGGCGTCCGCGATTTCCGTGATCATAGTTTGGCAATCAGCTTTGCGGCGTTATCCACATCCGCCGCCAGTTTCTCCAGAACCTGGGCAACTTCCTTTGTCTGCTCCTCTGCTTCGGTGGCGCGACCGGCCTCCACGGCTTCTCGAATTCCAGGCAGCGTCTTGACGGCGTAGCCTGTGTATCGCCCCGGTGCGTAGAGGCGGTGACGATACCACGGCCGGCCTGGCAATCCGGGGCTCAAAATCAGATCCTGTTCAGTGGCCATCAGCAGGCGGTCGATCTCTGTCAGGCGGGCAACATCGGCCGCATCCAGCTTCGATTCGGCGCGATCCCAGGCTTTGTCGAATTCACGGGCCGCCTGCGCGAGCTTTTCGCTCGCATGCCGCGCAGCGTCGAGATTCACCGTGTCCTTTGCTTTCGGAAGGCGGCCGATTTCATCCAGATACGTAGTCACGGCGGAAGCGACGCGCCCAAACTCGAAGGGCAGCAGCGGCGCGTCCGCGAGGCGCATCAGGACGGTGGTATCGAGCTCAGACAACGCGCGCCCCCAGGCGAAATTGGGGTCCTCGAAATGGCTGACCCAGTAGAAGTCGTCATAGAGCGAATGGTAGACGCCATTGCCGGCGGCGTTCTCGAATTCGAAATTCAGGCTGGCTATGCCGAGGTGCTGGAGGAAGGGCGTGTAATCCGAGCCGGAGCCGAGCGGAGAAAGATGGAAGCCTGGAGCGCCGGCTTTCTGCGGGTGCGCGAGCCGCTCCTCGAGCAGGGATTTACCGCTGACCGGATCGTTGACATCACGCAGAATTTCGCTCACCGCTTCTTCGAGCGAATGCGAGCCGCCGGCGTTGAGCGCCCCCGAGCCGCTGGAATCGGAATTGATGTAAACGGCGAGCTTCGCGCTGAGTTCGGTTGCATGCTTTTCCATCCATTCGGTGGAACCGACAAGACCGTACTCCTCGGCGTCCCAGAACGCGATTTTCACGGTGCGCCTGGGACGCCAGCCCTTCTTCACCATTTCGCTGAGAGCGCGGGCGGATTCGAGCAGAGGCGCGGCGCCGGAGAGCGGATCGTTCGCGCCGCCAACCCAGGCGTCATGATGATTGCCCTGGAGGATCCACTCATCGGGAAACTCCGCGCCGGGAATCGTCGCGATTACGTTATAGAGCGGGCGCGTCTCATTATTCATCGCCACTTTCAGATGAACGGGCGTGGAGGGACCGAGATGGTAGGTGATCGGC
>CAZWTH010000190.1:0-12038 GCA_964636715.1 uncultured Solibacteraceae bacterium
CGAATCTGGATCTCTCGAATGTTCATATGCAGGCGGCCGAGAGCTTTTCCGACCAGAGGGTAATCGAGATTTTGGGGAATATTACAAACAAGGGTAACCGCCAGATCAGGCAGGCGCTCGTGACCTGCGTGTTCCGGGACTGGGGCGGGCAGGTGGTGGCGCAGGAGAACGATTACATCGTCGGGAACGTCGGCGGCTCGCTGCCGGCCGGGGCGACGAAGCCATTCCGCCTTGCATTCGACACGATTCCACAAAGCTGGACACAGCAGTTACCGACGCTGGTGATCCGCGAAATCAAATTCCAATGAAACTTCTGCTGTTGCTGTTGTTCGTGGTTGGGGCTCCGCTTGCGGCCGAGTGGAACGATGTGATGCGTCTCGCAACGGGAGAGCGCGTAGAGGTGCGGACGAAGGACGGCGCGAAGACGCGGTCGGAATTCGTTTCGGCTACGGCGGATGCTCTTGTTGTACGGGATAAAACCGTGCAACGGACGGAGATCAGCGAGGTGAAGGTCTACGATGCCGGGCGCCGGATTCGCCACGGGGTGTTATGGACGATTATTGGCGCGGCGGCGGGGGTTGGCGTGGGCTTCGCTGTGTGTCCGTATTGCGCCAATGAGGGACACGGCGGGAAGTTTGTGGGCCCGGGCGCGGCGGCGGGAGCGGGGGTTGGAGCGCTGGGATTTCTGACGTCGCCGTGGAAGCGGATTTATAAGTGAAATTCGTGCGATAATCTTACTGGCGTCTTACCATGAAACCGACTACGAGACTTTCGACAAAAGGGCAGGTAGTGCTGCCTCTCGAAATCAGAACTGCGCGTTCGTGGGGGTCCGGCACGGAGTTCGTCGTGGAAGAAACGATTGACGGCGTGTTGCTTAGGCCCGTCCGATCGGCGCCGGGCGCGACACTGGATATGGTTGTGGGCGCCCTTCACAGAAAAGGGCGCGCAAAAACCCTGGCGGAAATGGATAGGAGTGTACAGCGCGAGGTCATGAGACGCCATAGACTCGGCCGTTCATGAACGCGGTCGATACAAACGTCCTGGTCCGTCTGTTGATGGCAGACGATACGAGCCAGACCGCGGCTGCCAGGGCGCTATTTGAATCGAGCCCTATCTGGATTGGGAAGACCGTGTTGCTGGAAACGGTCTGGGTGCTTCGTAGCGCCTTTGATCTCGACGAGAAATCAATTGCAAGGGTGCTCTCCTGGTTAGTCACCATTCGGGGAGTCGCTGTAGAGGACGAATTCGCGGTTCTCGAAGCTCTAAGACTGGTCGGGCAGGGTCTGGAGTTTGCTGATGCGTTACACGTCGCCAGCCGGCCTGCCGGTATCGCTTTTCAATCATTCGATCTGAAATTCGTGAAGCGCGCCAAATTGGCGGGCGTCCGAAATATCTCAACAGTTTCAGGAACGTAAACTTCACCAATCATGATCCTGTGATTGGGGTTTTGTGTTCTCCTGCTTTCCGGCCATCGGGGTCCTGAGCGCGATATCTTCGGCGGAGGCGTCATCCACTTCGGTCGCGGGCGCCTGCAATCCGGGCGCTTCAGCGCGGGGCGGGGGCAGTTTGAGCTTCACGACTTCCACGTTGTAGCGCGCTGTCGCGTTAAGTCGGCTTGCGGGGGATTCTGCCGCAGCCTCCCGATACAGGTACAGCGCGCGCTCCAGACCTTTGATTCGGCTCTCGGGCGGTTGCTGCATCGCCAGACGATATTCGATATCCCCGCGCAGCAGCATACAGCGGAGAAGCAGTTCACCGGTCGCGTTCGGCTGCGCATGATCCAGGAACCGGCCCGCCATCTCGTAGAGCTTGTCGCGATAGTACGCCAGGGCGAGGTCGTAGAGCGGCTCCAGCGCCTTCGGCGCGACATCGGTCGCCAATTCGTACCGGGCAGCCGCTCCGAGAAAATCACCTTGCCGCCAGGATGAGTCGGCGGAGTGAATGATCGCAGCGGCGGAGTGCTTCTGCTCGTGAGAACATCCGCAGCAGAGCGCGGCAATTGCGAGCAGGATAGAGCGTCTCATCGCGCCAACCGCCTCCGGCCGTATTCGCCGGCCAGCAGCAGCGCGGCGCTCAGGGTCAGGAGAGGCGTCATCAGACCTCCGCTCGATCCCGTACTGGTGAAGAGAGCAGTTCGATCTTCCACCACACGCGTGAGACTGCCGGAGGCAAGATCGGCATAGGCGCAATTTTTCGCGGCGCGGCAGACATTGTTGAGCGCTTCCGCGTCGAGAGGCGCGATCACCGGGTGGCCACGATAGAAAACAGGCAGCGAATCTCGCTCTGTGTCTGGCACGTACGCCTTCGTCGCGGGACCACCGACGCCGGCAACGACGAGCCGGATTCCTCGCTTCTCCAGTTCCGCGGCGGCTTTTACCGGAGTGCCTGTGGCATCGCCGCCATCGCTGATGAGAACCAGTTCGCGCGCGTTGCGGCTCGCGTCGTCGAAGGCGGTACGAGCGGCGAATTGAATAGCGTCTCCCACGCGCGTGCCGCCCAGGGTGACCGAACTGCGGGATACGGCGCGCAGTTGCGCGCGCAGAAAGGAAATATCGTTTGTCAGAGGGCATTCCAGACTTGCATTGCCGGAGAAGACGACGAGTCCGAAGCGCTGGTCCGCCCCGCGATTGACGATCGCGGTGATGGCGAGCCGCGCGAGATCGAGGCGGCTTTGTTCGTGATCGCGCGTGTTCATGCTGCGGGAAACATCGAGCAGGAAAACGACATCCGGCGCTCTGCGCGCCTGATCGCTTCCGGCGCTGCCTGCGGGCTGCGCAATGGCAAGAGTCACCAGGGAGAGCGCGGCCGGGATCACGTAGCGCCACCGGCTTGCCTGTGAGGACGCCGCTCCCGGAAAGTAGCGGAGGGCCTGGCTACGCCGGACATCCGCAAAGCGGTACAGCCAATACCAGCCGGGCACAGCTGCCAGCAGCAGCAACCCCCAGGGATGGACGAACAGGCCTGTCATGGAATTACCCTCATCCATGTTTTCCGTAGAATTACTTCGGAACAAATGACCGTAAAGCCGAGGAGGAGCGCGGGAATCGTGGCGTCAAACCCGCCGCGCAGGCCGGTGGAAGGGATTGTATTCGGTTCCAGCCGGTCGATGGTGGCGAAGAACTTTCGGAGACCGGCAGTGTCCGTGGCGACGACCGACATGCCATTGGTTGTTGCGGCCAGAGTATCCAGGCTGTAGGCCGCGGCTTGGTCATGTTCTTTATCGGGCATCGGACGAATCCCGATGGCATAGACGCGGATATTCCAGCGCGCCGCGAGTTGCGCCGCTTCGGGCAGCCTGCGCGCGCCGCCGTTTTCCTGACCGTCTGTCAGCAGCACAATCACCTTGCTGCGGAAGGACGTGGAGCGTGTTTGCTCCGCCAGCCGGATTCGCGAAGCCGCGAGCGAAATCGCATCGCCGATGGCCGTGCCGTCTTCGCTGCCCTGCGCGATTTCGATATGGTCGATGTCGCGCGAGAGCATGGCTTCGTTGTGACTGACCATCGGACTCAGATTCTGCGGATGGGCCGAAAATGCGATGAGCCCCACGGCGTCGCCCGAACGGCCATGCAGATCCGAGCCGTTGCCGTTCAGGAATTCTTTGGCAATGCGCTTCACCGCATCCAGACGCGAACTGGCCCGGTCCTGCGAGTCCTGGTCTTCGCGCATATCGTCCAGAGACATGCTGCTGGAGCGATCGACGAGCAATTCAATCGCAATGCCTCGTGTTTCGTCGGTTGTCCGGACGGCCCCCCAATGGGGTCCGGCGGCGGCGAATCCCAGCAGGACGAACGCGAGAGAACGCAATGCATCGGGCATCCAGAAGAGCTTTTGCCGAAGAGTTTGCGGCAGGACGAGACCGGCGGGAACCGGGAACGCGATTGCCGCGGCGGAGCGCCGGCGAAAGGCGGCGAGCGGCAGGAACGCGAGCAGGATTGCCGCGAGCGCCCATGGATGGTCAAAGGCCGGCACGTTCTCTCCTGGCGATGTCGAAGTCCAGACAGTCGATCAGCGAACCGCAGTTTTCGATAGCGTCTTTGTCTGTTCCGGGCGAAGCGCCGCGGGCGAAGCGGCCGCGATCGCAGCTATTGAGGAAATCGCGCAAGGCCTGTTCGGTTGAACCGAGGGCGAGCGAGCGGGTTTCGAGCGCCGTCATCAGTTCGGGCGATGAACAGAAGTGAGCGCCGAGACCCAGGCGGCCGTCCAGGTATTCACGCAGAACCTGGAGGAGTTCCGAGAAGCCTGCTTCGCCGCGGCGCAATTGGCGCAGGCGGCGCCGCGCGCGAACGGCCGGCTTTTCGCGCCATTTCCGCCACCGCAGGAAGCCAAAGCCGATGATGACGATCGCGGCCGCTGCCGCGAGCCATATTGCGAAGGCTGGCGGCGTGTTCGCATCTTCCGCGGGAACCAAAGGCGCTTCCTCCGCGTCGCGAATCTCCGCATGGCTCGGATCCGCAACCATAGTGCGGATTGGAATCACAGTAACGGCTGAACGCACATCGCAGGAGTCCGTCCTGCCGCGCAGGCATCGAACGCGGAAGGGAGGAATCGAGCACGGGCCGGGCTTCAGGGGATCGAGCGTCACGGTCTGACGCACTCCCTGATCGCTGACATTCTGGATACGAACGCAGTCGGACGGAATATCGATCGCCTCAATGGTCAGATCGGAGCCGTCCGTGCCCGTGAGTCGAACGTCGATGTGAATCGTATCGGAAAGCGAAGGCGCGGCGGGCGTTACTTGTATCTGAAACTGCGCTGCCGCCGCACAGATAGGCGCGATCAGCCAAATCGGCGAGATTCGGAGGAGCAGTTTCATGCGTCTCGCTGCCGCAGGAAAGTAGTCAGGCTGGCGATGTAATCCGAGTCCAGGTCGAGCTCCAGAAAATCGACCCCGGCCTGCCGGAATGCGGCGAGGCGCTGTTCGCGTTCCGCGGAGTAGAAGTCGCGGAGGGCGGCCCGGGCCAGGGCGCTGGAGGCGTCAATTTGCAGTGATCGGCCTGTCTCAGGATCGCGAACATTCATGAGGCCGCAAGCGGGCAGTTCTCCTCGTCCGGGCCCTTCCATGCCGATCGCCACGATTTCATGCCGGTTCGCGCAGCGCCGCAACGCATCCGCGAAGCCGCCGTAAAGGAAATCGGAAAGCAGGAAGATCAGGCTGCGCCGCTGTTTCGTTCGGTGGAGGAAGTCGAAGGCGGCGGCAACATCGGTGGTCGCCGCGTCCTCAGGTCTCGTGGCCTCCAATGCCTGAACAATTCGTGTCAATTGAGCGGCTCCGGCTGCCGCCGGGACGTATTGACGGATGGTGTCCGCGAATAGCAGCAGGGAGGTCTCGCAGCCGTTCCAGATCGCCGCGCTTGCCAGCCGCGCCGCGAGGTCCGCGATCATTTCATTTGGCGTTGTTGCGGCCAGCGAGCAGCGTGTGGACGCGGAAATATCCGCCATGACGATGACGGGAAAGCCGAGAGCTTCCAGATAAGTTCGCACCCACGGCTTGCTCAGTCTTGCCGTCGCGCTCCAGTCAATACGGCCGATCTCGTCGCCCACTTCATACTCGCGAAGGCCGGCGAACTCGATGCCATCCGCGCCGCGCGCCCGGGTTTTTGCCTCGCCGCTGATGAAACTGCCCAGCGGCCGCCGTGTCCGGATCGGAATGGACCGAACTTCATCGCGCGAATACACCCTCGTCATGGCGTTGGCACGGATTTCAGAATTTGCTCCACGAGTGAAGTCGAGGTGACGTTCTGCACCGCGGCGTCATAAGTGAGGAGAATCCGATGCCGCAGTACGTCGCCCGCGACGGACTTCACGTCATGTGGGACGACGTAATCGCGGCCTTCGAGCAGCGCCTCAGCCTTCGCCGCCAGCGCCATGGCGATCGCCGCGCGAGTGGAGGCGCCAGCCCGGACCATGCCGTCGACTTCAATGCCGAATCGTTTCGGCTCGCGCGTGGCGCCGATCAGATCGACGACGTAGTCACGAATCTTCGGATCGAGATGAATGTCTTCGAGTTCCGCGCGGCTCGCCAGTATGTCGGCGGTGGTCGCGACCACGCGGGCCTGAGGCAGATGACGGAGACGCGTCATGTTGTCGACAATGCGGCGCTCGTGTTCGGCGTCCGGGTAGCTGACGGTCAGATGAAACAAAAAACGATCGAGCTGCGCTTCGGGCAGCGGATACGTCGCCTCATGTTCGAGAGGATTTTGCGTGGCAAGGACGAAGAACGGATTCGGCAACGGGTAGCTCTCCTCGCCGATGGTGACCTGATGCTCCTGCATGGCTTCGAGCAGCGCGCTCTGCGCCTTGCCCGGCGCGCGATTGATTTCATCGGCGAGCACGATATTGGCGAAGATCGGTCCCTTGCGCGTGGTGAAGCGCCCGGAGGCGGCTTCGTAAATCAGAGTGCCGGTGATATCGGAAGGAAGAAGATCGGGCGTGAATTGCAGGCGGCGGAAGGATGCATCGAGACACTTCGCGAGCGTGACGATCGACTGCGTTTTGCCGATCCCCGGCACGCCTTCGAGCAGTACATGGCCCCCGGCAATCAGGGCCTGAGTCAGCCGCCGCAGGAGATGGTGCTGGCCGATGATGACTTCATGAAATTGTTCCGAAACACGCTCAATCCACTCAGCGGGCATGAGTAAGGCTCAGTTTATCGCTGAGGGTAAGCCGGTCAAATCCCATGGATTGATCAAAGGAATTCCGCACCGCGCAAAATCCTTGACATTTCGCGTGCAAAGGGAGGCTTTTCGCGAGAGCGCGATCGCCGCGATTTGGCAATCCATTTCGCTGATTCGACGGCCTGCCTTGCGGCGGGCTGCGGCGATCGCCGCGAATGCCCATGCAGAGGTTTCATCGAAGGAGAGCACCCGTCCCGCGAATTGCTCAAACAATGGGATGCAACTCTCGCGAAGCGCGGCCTTCCTCCGCCCATCAGGGAGGATTTCGATCCCGTAGAGTATCTCGGCCTGAGTGACGGTTGTGATGTACAGTTCTTCGGGATCCTCTGACTCGAACCAGCCAGTTACCGCGGGCGCCGGATCCGGGCGCAGAATTTCGGACAGGACATTCGTATCCAGCACAATCATTTGCGGCGTGTCCTGCGGGGTGCGAAGACTTCGCGGGGCGGATTTTTGCGGCGGCGATACGGTTCCAGTTCCATTCCGCCGAGCGGTTCAACAATCGCGCGAATCGATGCGAGGAATTGTTTGCCAGTCGTTTTCTTCGAACCGAGACCCGATTTCAGAAGTTCTCTCGCCTCCGATTCCATGGAACGCCCATGCGAGGCTGCGCGTAGCCGCAACTCACGCTTCAGTTGATCGTCCAGACCACGGATGACAATACTCGCCATGATTCTATGATAGCAATGCTATCAGTGATGCCCATCGAGGATCCGGCCTAAAATTTCCGGAATTTCGAACACCGCGCGGTTCTTCATTGCTGACACGCGCTCCGTAAACATCGCGCGCTGAATCGGGTCGAGCATGCGACGAACCGCGCCTGCGATCTCTTTCGAGAAATTCTTCAGCGAGATCCCGACGCCCTTTTCCTCCACCCACACCGCATTGAATCTCTCCTGCGGCAGCGTCCAGGCATTGGTCTCGACGATCACCGGCAGCCCCATTGCCACTGCCTCGCTGATACTGCCCGGACCGGGCTTTCCGATGAAAAAATCCGCGAGTTGCATGAAGCGCGGCACCTCGTTCGTGAAGCCTTCCACGTGGATGCGCAATCGGCCGCCGAGTCCGCGCAGCGCCGATTCCAGCTTCTGATTGCGGCCGCAAATCGCGATCACCTGCAACGAGAGCTCGCTTTCATTGAGCCGCTTCGCAATATCGAGCATTTTGGCCGAGCCCGCCCCGCCGAACATCATAATGGCGGTCGGCAGATGGGGATCGAGCCCGAGCGCCGCGCGCGCCGCGGCCTTATCGACCGGCGGAATTTCGTAATATCGCGGATTGAGAATCATGCCCGACACCAGAAACACGCGCTCCGGCGCATGACCGAATTCGAGCGCCTGATCCCGCGCCCGCTCCGTTCCGCAGATGACGTATTGCGGACCCTGGCGCTCCAGCCAGAAGCTCGGTGGAAAGTCCGCCATGTCGGTCAGAATACTGACGAACGGAACGCCCGGCAGCGCGCGCTGCACGCCCTGAAACAGCGCCCGATTGAAATTCGGAACGAGCGAAACCACCAATTGCGGCTTCGGCCCGCCTGCGTTCTCTCGCCAATAGCGCTCAATCCGGTTTACCTGCTGCGAATGGAACAGGCGGATGATGGCGTGCATCGGGACCAGCAGTTCTTTCGATCCCAGCGTCCAGCCCCGCCGCAGCATCAGGTTGTAAACGTCCTGTAATCGAAGTCCGGTGATTTTGCGGAAGACGTCGATATCGTCGAGGAGTTCCTGCAGATTCATCATCCGCATATCCCAGGGCCGCTCCTCGCGGCGAACTACTTCGCACAGAGCATTGGCCGCGCTGCGATGTCCCCCACCGGCATCGAAGAACACGAGCTCAATCGTCGTCATTCTTCCCGATTCTGACACGGCGCGGATGTCCTGCAATGTTTTGTTTCGATGAATTTGCGCGAGCGGCGCTTTGCCTGGGCTACTCTTTGTGTGGGACATGCGGAAATTTTCGAGACGCGTGGCGCTGGCGGCAATCGGCGGATCGCTGGTCGCGCAGACTCAACCCGAGTCAGGTTCGGCGTCGCGCGGCGTGCAGGCGCAAGCGCGCCCGAAGCCCTCCGGCCTCCCGTGGATCGCTCAATTCACGGATGTGGCGGCGAAGGCGGGGCTCGCGCACCCGGTTATCTTCGGCGGCGCGGATCGCGCGGATTACATTCTCGAAGCCACCGGCTGCGGCGTCGCGTTTTTCGATTACGATAACGACGGCTGGCTCGACATTCTGGTGCTCAACGGCAGCCGTCTGGATACTTCGGCCATCCCACCCGATACAACGAATCGGCTCTACAGGAACAAACGCGACGGCACCTTCACGGATGTGACGGAGAAGGCCGGGCTCGTCCGCCAGGGATGGGCGCAGGGCGTCACGATCGGCGACTACAACAACGACGGCCACGAGGACATCTTCATCACGTATTACGGGCAAAACGTCCTGTATCGGAACAACGGCGACGGCACGTTCACCGATGTTACGAAGGCCGCCGGGTTGCTGCACGAGGGGACTCGCTGGGGCTCCGGCTGCACTTTTATCGATTACGACCGCGACGGCAATCTCGATCTGTTCGTCGCCAACTACGTCGATTTCGATGTGAACAAAGTGGGCCGCCCCGGGGCCAATCGCGGCTGCACGTACAAGACGCATCCCGTTTTTTGCGGTCCGCGGGGCCTCACGACGCCCCATCAGCACATTTACCGCAATAACGGCGACGGCACTTTTCGCGATGTGACGGCGGAAGCCTTCGGGATTCTCGAAGGAAATAACAGCTTCGCGATGAGCGCCATCGCCACCGATCTCGACAATGACGGATGGCCTGACATCTTCGTCGCCTGCGATTCCACCGCGAGTTTTTACTTCCACAACCGCCATAACGGCACGTTTCATGACGACGCGCTCGAGCGCGGCATCTCGCTCGCCGAGAACGGACAGGTGCAGGCCGGGATGGGAGTAGCGGTCGGGGATTACAACCTCGACGGCAACCTGGACATCTTCAAAACTCACTTCGCGGAAGACACGAATGAGCTCTATCGCAACGATGGCACGGGCAACTTCGAAGTCGCCACGCTGCACGCCGGGCTGGGAGTCGAGACGCGCTACGTGAGCTGGGGCGCCGGTATCGTGGATCTTGATAACGACGGCTGGCCCGATCTTTTCTTCGTGACCGGCAGTCCCTATCCCGGCATTGAGAAGAAAGTCCCGGCCATGGAGGACAAAGGGCCGCGCGTGATTTTTCGCAATCTCGGCAACGGCAAGTTTGAGGAGATGATGGAAGGCGCCGGGCCGGGCATCTACGCGCGTCATTCGAGCCGCGGCTGCGCATTCGGCGATTTCGATAACGACGGCGACATGGACATCCTCATCATGAACATGAATGAGCCGCCGTCGCTGCTGCGTAACGATGTGCAAAAGACGGATAAGCCGCGTCACTGGGTCAAGGTGAAACTGATCGGCGTGAAGTCGAACCGCAGCGCGATCGGAGCGCGCGTCACCGCGAGTTACGGCGGTAAGAAGCAGGCGCAGGAAGTCCATGCGCAGTCGAGCTATTTTTCCGTGAACGATACGCGGCTGCATTTCGGGCTGGGCGGCTTCGACAAGGCCGATCTCCAGGTACGCTGGCCGAACGGCGGCGTCGAAAAATTCGCGGGGGTCGCGGCGGGCAGGCTGATCACGATCCGCGAAGGCCAGGGCATTATCCGCAGCGAAGCATTTCCGCCGGGTTGACGCCGTATAATCCAGGCATGAAGCGAGCTGCATGGATTCTGGCTTTTGCGGTATTGCTCGCGGCTAAGAATCCGCCGTCGGGCAAGGCCTCCGACGCCAGCGTGGAAATCTCCGCGACATTCCTGGATCCGGCGGCCACGCAACAGGCCACCGGTTCCGATTTCGACAAAGCCTATACCGTGATTCACGTGACGATCACGCCGCTCGGCGGAAAGGCGCTTACGGTCCAGCCAGACGACTTTCTGATGCGGGTGAAGTCCGACGGCGACAGCAGCGGACCGCTGACGGCCTCGCAGGTCTACGGCGCCGGCGGAGGGCTCGTGGTGCATCGCGCCCAGGAAACGATCGGAACGGTTTACACCAATATGGGTAACAGCGGGGTTACAGCCGCGACCCAAACGGCGCACGTCGATCCTGGGGCCGTCAAGGCGCTGCAGACAAAACTGGTTCAGGCGGGAACGACTACGTCACCGGTCAACGGACTGCTCTTTTTCCCCATCTCGAAAAAAGGTCCGCGTGATCTGGACCTGGTCTACGCTTCGCCCACGAGCAAAGTGCATGTCGAATTCCGCTGAACTCAGAGTTCGGTAATCCGCTGGGTATCGGGCGAGGGCTGCGCCTGGGAGCGCCATTCGATCGGCGTCACCGGATCGAGCTTCAGCCAGATGAAGAAGCCGATGAGATAGACGGCCGCTCCCATGTAGAGTACGTAGTCCCAATTGCGATTTGAATATTGCAGGACGAGCCCGGAGACGGTGCCATACAGCGCGCCACCCAGATTTCCCACCATGTTCATGGAGCCCGCCACCGTTCCGGAGTAGCTGCCCGAAATATCCATCACCGCGCCCCACGCGGCGGGCATGACCAGATCGTTGCAGAAACTGGACATCGCAATCGCGCCCACCACGAGAAATGGTTCATGCAGCAGCGTGGCGAGCACCAGGCAGCCGGAAGCGCCCGCGAACCCGGTGCAGGAGGCGATGCGGCGAGCGGTCAGCACGCTGCCGGTCCAGCGCGCCAGCGGCTTTGCGAGAAGGCCGCACGTGATGGAGCCGAATCCGCCCGCGAGAAGCGGCAAAGTCTTCAGGATCGTACTCTTCGTCACGTCCAGATGGAACCGTTCATCCACGAAGGTGGGCGCCCAGGTAATCAGGAAGTACCAGGTGAAGCTGATAGCGAAGTATTGCAGGCAGAGCAGCACAACGGTCTTCGAAGCGAGCAGATCGCGCCACGGAAAGCCGTGCGGCGCCGGTTTCGGATTGTTGGCCAGAAGCTCTAGCTCGGCCTCATTCACGCCTGCCTTTTCCCGCGGATTGTCTTTGTACCAGGCGGCGAAAGCCAGGGTCCAGATAGCGCCAAAGCAGGCGAAGACGGTGAAGGCGAGCCGCCAGTCCATGTATTCGAATAACAACGCGACCAGCAGCGGGGTGAAGGCGCCGCCCCAGCGGGAACTCATCCAGATGATGCCCTGGGCGCGCACGCGCTCGCTTTGCGGCAGCCAGATGGAGAACGCCCGCGCGATGTTGGGATAACAGCCCGCCTCACCCGCGCCGAACAAAAATTGCGAAATCCAGAGTGAAATGAAGTTCCATGCGCGGCCCGTGACGGCGGTGAAGATCGACCACCAGATCGTGATGCGAA
>CAZWTH010000191.1:0-15066 GCA_964636715.1 uncultured Solibacteraceae bacterium
TTCGCGGTCGCGGTATTCAGGTTGATCGGAGGCCCGAAATTATTCGAGAGATAAACGACAACCGGCTCCCACTCATCGGGACCGAGCGACGCGCCGTTCTCGACCATGGTGCGGACTTCCGAACGCCACTGATCCACCGTCATATGCTGCGCCATAATGCGGTCGGCGCTGTGGCAGACGGTGCACGCATTTTCGACTTTTTCGCGGCCTTTGCCGTCAGGGAGAACGGCGTCCTGCGGGAGAGCGAGACTGGCGGCGAAGAGAGTCATTGCGAACGCCCGCGCCGGGCGGCCGCGCGGGATTCTGTCAAGTCCTTTCACGAGGCGAATTACGGTCTAAAGCTATCACTCTGAGGGGGTCACGTCAAGGTTTCGATGCGCTTCACTGAGGTGGATAGCGAATGTCCACCGTTGTCAACACTTCAGCGGGCTGCCCCAGCAGCAGGATCGTATTCCAGGTCCACTGCTTCACGGCTTCCACGGCGGAGGGAATGAGAAGCGGAGGTCCGAATACCGGCTTTGCTTCCCGCACGCGGCCGTTCTTATTGATCGCGATGTCCAGCCGCACGGTTCCCTCCTGATGCGCGAGTTGCGCCAGTGGGGGATAGACGGGTTTCACCTCACTGGTTTCACTCGCCCGCATCGTATCCGGATCGACAATCAGCGTATCCGGCGCGATGACAACCACGGACCCCGGCGCCATATCGGCGGCGTCGCGAGGAACCACGGTGACGGCCACTCCATTGCCGCCTGATGGAGTAATCCGCAATGCCAGATGCTTATCGAACTGCTGAATTGTCTGCAGCGTTTGCGCAAGCAGCGGCGGCGTCAGAGAGCCGCCAGCCTGAATCGTGAGCAACGGCTTGAGTTGAGCCGCCGCGGTGTCCGAGAGATTCGATATACCGGCGCTCTCAATTCTGGCAACCGGGCCATTCATCATCGGCCCCGCCGCCGGCTGCGGCGGAATCGCCGTGGCCCTCGGATCGTTCAGGTCCGGTTTCGCAAAATCGATACTGATGATTTTTGTGGAGGACGCGGCGGACTTTTCAAAGGGCCACGTTCGCACCGCCTCCAGAACTCCGCCGCGCAGTTCCTTCGGCCCGCTCACAAACGACGCCTTGCTGACTTCGCCGTCCGCGTCCAGCTTCACCTGAACAACTACGGTACCGGTCGTCGCCTTCTTCAGGGCTTCGAGTGGATACGAAATCCGGACGCCGTGGATCAGCGGCGCGTCTTTCAGCTGCACATGCACTCCGGAACTATCCGCTACGGTCTGGGCTGGCAATGAAACAGCACCAAAAGCCAACAACGCTAACCCGAATTCAGCGCGAAGTCCGATCATGCGGCAAGTATCGCATCATACCTGGCGCTGTCATCAACATTCAGTAAAGCCGGAAGACTTTACCGCACCGTTACTTTTTGACTCATTCGGCGTGTCCTTTACCTGCGCTGCTATAAGTCACACTTTCAGCATCCTTTCAGATAACACCTCGAAAGAACCCTCATTACGGGAGCCCTGACGCACATTGGCGGGGTTTCTGCATAATCGCCGCACCAGTAAGTTACCGGGAATTGCCCAGAGGTATGACGAAGTGGAAGAACAGAGCGACGGCGGGCGCCGGAGGGTGGCGCTCACACCTGATCCACGCAACAGAACAGTAGCTACACTCTTCGAACAACAGGCGCAACGCACACCCACGCGAATAGCCGCGGTGTGCGGCGGCGTCAGTCGAACTTACTCGGAGTTAGAACGCGACGCGAACCGGCTCGCGCGGTATCTCATCGCCCGAGGTGTGCATGCCGGCGATTATGTTGGCATCTGCCTCGATCGTTCCGTGGAGATGCTGACCGCGATGCTGGCGGTCATGAAGATGGGCGGCGCCTATGTTCCGCTCGACCCGGCCTTTCCACACGCCCGACTGGAATACATGGCGCGCGACGCCGCCCTGGGGGCCGTGATCGCCCACCACGCGACGGAAGATGTAGTCGACATCACAGCGGCCCGCATTCATCTCGATGATGAACACAACGAGATTCTCGCCGCCCCGGCCGAGCCACTGACGATCGCCCCCGATCCCGCCAGCGCTGTTTATGTTCTCTACACGTCGGGCTCAACCGGACAGCCGAAGGGCGTCCGGATTTCTCATCGGTCGCTGGTCAACCTGCTTTGCTCCATAAGATCGGAGCCGGGTATTCAGGAAGATGACATTCTGCTCGCCGTCACAACTCTGTCATTCGACATAGCCGAGGCGGAACTGCTCCTTCCTCTCATCGCCGGCGCGCGCGTCCACATCGCAACTTCGGAGGAAAGCGCCGATCCCCGCAAGCTGTTGCGCCTTGTCGAATCCTCCCGCGCCACCATTCTGCAGGCGACGCCCGGCCGCTGGCGCATGCTTCTGGATGCGGGTTGGCAAGGTAACCCCCGAATCAAGCTATTCTGCACCGGCGAACCACTGCGCCATTCGCTGGCGGCGGATCTCGTCACGAACGGCGAGTTGTGGAACCTCTACGGTCCCACCGAAACAACAATCTGGTCCTCCATCTCCCGCATCACGTCGGCGAGCGATCCCATCACGATAGGCTGGCCGGTTGCGAACACCTGGTTCTACATTCTCGATGAGCAACAGCGCGAAATTCCCGCGGGTGAGAAAGGCGAGCTGTACATCGGAGGCGATGGCGTCGCGATCGGATACCTGAACCGCCCCACCCTCACGGCGCAGCGCTTTCTCCCGGACCCGTTTCGCCCCGAACCGGATGCGCGAATGTACCGCACCGGCGACATCGCGGCGATGCGCGCGGATGGCTCCACGGAAGTTTTCGGACGGCTGGATGGTCAGGTCAAGATCCGCGGCTTCCGCGTCGAGTTGGGCGAAATTGAATCTGTACTCGGGCAGTGTCCCCTGATCCGCGAAAACGCGGTTGTCGTCCATGAAGAACCAACAGGCGAATCCGCTCTGGTGGCGTATTTCGTCCCGCGGTCGTCAGGCGATCCCATCGGCGATATTCGGCAATTCCTGAAAAGCACGTTGCCCGCCTGGATGGTACCCACGCATTGGATCCCTCTCGACCGGATGCCAGTGTTGCCCAACGGCAAGATCGATCGCAGCGCGTTGCCGGAAGTCCGCACCGAAATCTGCGATGACGGCGACGGCATAGACGGCCTTGAATCGCAGTTGCTTGGAATCTGGCGATCCGTGCTGGAACGCCCCGGCATCGGCCGTAACACGGACTTTTTCGACGCGGGCGCCACCAGCATCCTTACGGCCCGGGCCTTCGCGCGAATCGAGAAACAACTCGGGAAGGATCTTCCGCTCGCTACCATCCTTCAGGCCCCTACTGTGGCGACTCTTGCCGCGGTCATACGCGACGACGGCTGGACGCCGCCCTGGGAAACGCTCGTTCCCATTTCCACAACCGGAACGAAGCCGCCTCTGTTTCTCGTTCACGCCATCGGCGGCAATGTGGTCAACTTTCGCTCCCTCGCTTCCTGCTTCGATGGCGATCAGCCGATCTACGGCATCCAGGCGCGCGGACTGAACGGCCAGGAAGAAGTCGCCACAACAATAGAATCGATGGCCGCCGACTACATCCGCGCTCTCCGTTCCGTTCAAAGCAGTGGGCCGTACCGCCTGGGAGGGTTTTCCGCCGGTGGTGTTGTCGCGTTCGAAATGGCGCGGCAGCTTCGAAAGATGGGTCACGAAATCAGCCTTCTCCTTCTTCTCGATACCCAGATCGGCTCACCGGATGACATGGGCTCCGCTGCGCCGGACTTTGGCGCCGCCCAACGATGGCGGAGAAAGCTGCTTCTGAATTTGCGCGGCGTGGGCAGAACGGACTGGCGTGTATTCGCCGGGTACAAAATCCGCAACTGGCGGATGACCTTTCATCTCTGGCAGCATCGTCGGGGATCGGGACGCCTCAATCCCTGGGAGGCGTTCATGCTGGCGCTTCGTCGATATCAACCGCAACCCTGGGAGGGAAACGCTGTACTGTTTCGCGCTTCCAATCAGCTGGTGGAATATCCGGACCCCACCCTGGGCTGGGGACCGCTCATTCGCGGCGATCTCCGAATGGTGGATATAGCAGGCGATCACGACGACCTGTTGAGAGACGCCTTAATTCGCAATGTTGGTGTCGAACTCAGCAAACTTCTGCGCGAGTCGTATCAAACCCAACAGGAGACGCTCGACCAGACCGCGGAAATGACGCACTGACGCAACCCATGTTGATGAACGAAGGTTCCACTAAGGAGTCCCCGCGTTCCAGGGTTTTGTCGCTCCTCGCCCGTTCAACAGCGCCCCGGACGCCATAATGGCTGATTTCCATCATTGGGGCGCTCCTTGCATGGAAAAGCACCGCAAGAGCAGTGTGTCTGTGCAAGTGGACTCGTGAAAGAACGCCTCCTTCGCCTCACTCGCCATAAGTTGGTGCACGATGCGCTCGCGCTTTACGGCGTGCAGTTGTGCCGGAAAGCGCTGCCGCTCATCGTCATACCGTATTTGACCGGCGTGTTACAGCCGGCGGGCTGGGGCCTCGTTGCGTTCATGCAATCGCTCGCCGAGTTCCTTGTCATCGCCATCGAGTTCGGCTTCGGGTTTTCCGGTACGCGCGAAATCGCACGCTATCAGGACGACCCCCGCAAATGCGGCGAAGTGATGAGCGGCGTCCTCTCCGCACAAGCCCTTCTCGCCGTCGTCTGCACAATATGCGCGGCCCTCATCGCGTGGAACGTTCCGATTCTCCACGCCAATCCTCTCCTCGTCATCACCGGTCTTTGCTACGCCGTGTTTCAGGGTCTCGCACCCCTCTGGTTTTTCCAGGGACTCGAGCAGATGAAACTCTGCGCGGCGCTGGAGATCGTCGGCAAGATCGCGGGATGCATTTGTATTTTTCTATTCATCCACTCGCCGCAGGATAGCTGGAAAGTCCTCGGCTTTCAGGCGCTCGCGCCCGCCATTACCTCGCTCCTCGGGCTTATCCTCGCCTTCCGCGCCATCCCGTGCGTTCGCCCACGTTTCCATCTGATGCGCTCGGCGTTCGTTCAGGGATGGCCTATGTTTCTGCTTCGCAGCGGCGAAAGTTTGTACAGCGTCGGCAATTCCTTCATCCTGGGACTATTCGTTTCGACCACCTACGTCGGTTACTTCGCCGGGGCGGATAAAATCGCACGAGCCGCGTTTGGTCTGCTGATCCCGATCCGCGACGTCCTGTTCCCCCGCATGAGTCATCTGGCCTCTCGCTCGTTCGAGAAAGCCGAACGCCTCGCGCGGCACGGCATGGTTGTGATGGCCGCCGGAGGTTTCGCGCTCGGCGCCGTGCAATGGATCTTCGCGCCGTTCATCGTGCGCGTCCTGATGGGTCCTGATTTCGCGCCGGCCGTATCTGTATTGCGAATCGAAGCGGCCTACCCGGTTCTCGTGGGCGTCACCTGCTCCGTCGGAATGCAGTGGCTGGTGCCCTTAGGCTATGACCGCATGGTGCTGCGGACCACGCTGACGGCCGGCATCTTTAACACGGTACTCGCCACTATTCTCGCCCCGCGTTTTGCGCACGTAGGCATGGCGTGGGGCGTCGTCACCACGGAGGCATTTGTTTGCCTCGCCTTCCTGATTATGGTTTCGAGAACCTGTCCGTTGTGGGGAAAACGGAGAGCTTCCGCCGCATCTCAAACGGAAACCTGTGAGACACCGCAGGTTGGCACGGTTTCTGCGGGCTCATTCCCCACAGGCGAAAGCCCGGCATTCAAGTGAGAGGACCGAATTGAAACAAGCCCCCAACGAGTATCCTTCGCACACGACCGTAGTCCGTCTGTTTGAAGGGCAGGCCGCAAAGACGCCATCGCGCCGCGCCGCCGCCTGCGCGGATCAAGTCTGGACCTTCGCTGAGCTCGACCGGCGCGCGAATCGGCTGGCTCACCACCTGATCGAGCGCGGAGCGCGCCGCGGCGACTACATCGGCATCTGCCTCGATCGTTCCGTCGAAATGCTTTGCGCCATGCTCGCCGTCATGAAGATGAATGGCGTTTACGTGCCGCTCGATCCGCGCTTCCCCGTGGATCGCCTGGAGTACATGGCGAGCGATGCGGCGCTGACCGCTATCATCACGCACGATCGCACCGAAGACGTGTTCACCATGCGCACGCGCTGCATCCATCTGAATCGCGAACACGAAGAAATTGCCGCCGCTTCTTCCCAGCCGTTTCCCACCGAGCCGAACCCCACCGACGCCGCCTATGTCCTCTACACCTCCGGCTCCACTGGAAAGCCGAAAGGTGTGCAGCTTCACCATCGCGGCCTCGTCAACTTTCTCTGGTCGATGCGATCCGAGCCCGGCATTCGCGAAAGCGACGTGTTTCTCGCCGTCACCACTTTGTCATTCGATATCGCCGAGATGGAACTGCTTCTTCCCATTATTTCCGGCGCAAGCGTCCACATTGCCACCAGCGAGGAATGCCGCGATCCGAAGAAACTCTCCCGCGTCATCGAATCCTCCGGCGCTACGATTCTCCAGGCGACTCCCGGACAGTGGCGCATGCTGCTCGAATCCGACTGGAAAGGCAAGCCCGGTTTCAAAATGCTCTGTGGCGGAGAGCCGATGCGTCCTCCGCTCGCCGAAGCTCTTCTCACCAAAGGCGAGTTGTGGAACATGTACGGCCCCACCGAAACCACCATATGGTCATCGGTCTGCCGGATTACTTCTTCGAACGACATCACCGTCGGCCACGTCATCGCGAACACCTGGTTCTACGTTCTCGATGAAAATCGGAATCCTGTCCCCGACGGCGAAAAGGGCGAACTCTACATCGGCGGCGATGGCGTTGCGGATGGCTATCTGAACCGCCCTGACCTCACCGCCGAGCGCTTCCTGCCAGACCCCTTCCGCGACATTGCCGGAGCGCGCATGTATCGCACCGGCGATCTGGCCGCGTTTCGCGCGGACGGCAACACCGAGATCTTCGGCCGCACCGATTCTCAGGTGAAAGTGCGTGGCTTCCGCATCGAGCTGGGCGAAATCGAATCTGTCCTCGCCCAGTGCCCGCTCGTTCGGGAGAACGCAGTCGCCGTCAGAACCGAACTCTCCGGCGAAGCCGCGCTCGCGGCGTATTTTGTCGCTCATCCCTCAAAAGATCTCCTCGGTGAAGTACGCAACTTCCTGCAGGCGAAGCTGCCGGCCTACATGCTCCCCACGCATCTGATTGAGCTGGCGGAAATGCCCCGCCTGCCGAACGGAAAAATCAATCGCAACGCGCTGCCCGATCTCACCGAGACCGCAAAGCCGGAAGAGAACGGCGGCGAAGGCGCGGACGAGCTCGAAACAAAGATGCTCGGCATCTGGAGATCGATCCTCGAACGGCAATCGATCGGACGCGATTCGGACTTCTTCGAAGTCGGCGGCAGCAGCATTCTCGCCGCGCGTCTCTTTGCCCGTATCGAAAAACAGCTCGGCAAGGATCTCCCCCTCTCTACCCTGCTCCAGGCGCCCACCGTGGCGAAACTCGCCGCTCTCATCCGCGATGCGGGCTGGACCGCGCCGTGGGGAACGCTCGTCCCCCTCTGTGACAAAGGCTCGAAGCCTCCGCTCTTTCTGGTCCACGCCATCGGCGGCAACGTCATCGGCTTTCATTCCATCGCTTCCTGTTTCGACGGCGATCAGCCGGTCTATGGCATTCAGGCCCGCGGACTCGACAGCAAAGAGGAAGTCGCCACATCCGTGGAAGTCATGGCGGCCGATTACATCCGCGCCATTCGCTCCATTCAGCCAACCGGACCCTACCGCATCGGTGGATTCTCCGCGGGCGGCGTCGTCGCCTTCGAGATGGCGCGGCAGCTTCAGCAGGCTGGCGAAGAGACCTCCCTGCTCGCGCTCCTCGATACGCAGATCGGCACGCCGGACGTAATTGGCTCCGCATCCCGCGAGTTCAGCGCGCTCGATCGCTGGCGTCGCGTGCTGCTTCTGAACCTGCGCGGCATCCGGGAAACGGATTGGAAGGTCTTCCTCGGACTCAAACTCCGCAACTGGGGCATGGCGTTTCACATCTGGCAATACGGCAAAGGCTTCGGACGCCTGAATCCCTGGGAGGCTTTCATGCTTGCTCTCCGGCGCTATCAGCCGAAGCCGTATAACGGGAACGCAGTCCTGTTCCGCGCCGAGCAGGAGCTCGTCGCCTATCCCGACCCCACCTTCGGCTGGAGTCCTTATATCAAGGGCAAACTCCGCATCATCGACACCAAAGGCGATCACGACAATCTCCTGAGCGACGAATTCATCCGGAGTTTCGGGAGCGAATTAAATCGCCTTCTCGAAACCTCGGCCGGGCCCGCCCATCCAGCCGTGGTTGAGCACGCCGCTGGGGTTGCCCAGTGACAGGTACCCTTCTCATTGGAAATCTTCCCCGCATCGTGATCCCCGTGGCTCGCCGCCTCGCCCTGCGCGGCATCCCGGTTCACGCGGCCCTCATCGGCGGAGGCCAGCCTCTCAAATCGCGCGCCCTGCAATCCTTCACGCTGCTGCCCGATAACGAACGCGAGCCTGCGAAATTCCTCGAAGACCTGCGCGCCCTGATCGTCGCGCGAGAAATCGACACCATCATGCCGTGCGGCGATGAGTGCCTGAGGGCCCTCATAGCGTGCGACGCCGAAGTTCGTGAGCTCGCGTATTACTGCGCTCCCAAACCCGAGGCCGTTCAAAAAATCCTGCATAAGCCCGATACGCTGGCCGTCGCCGAAGCCACCGGCATCAGCGTTCCGCGTGACTATGACATTCCGGATGTCGTGATGCTCGCCGCCATGCGGCACGAGCTTCGTTTCCCGGTCATCGTCAAACCGCGTTCGAAAGAAGGTGAACTCGCCACCGGCATCAAAAGCGAGGCGGTTCACAACTTCGAGAAACTGCGGGAGCACTTCGATCGCTTTCCCGATTTCGGCCGATGGTTTCTCATTCAGGATTATCTTCCCGGCTACGGCGTCGCAATCGACGTGCTGATGCATGACGGGCATCCGGTCGCCGCCACGCAGCACCGGCGCATCCGCGAATATCCCGTGCGCGGAGGCGTGAGCGTCTCTGCCGAAACCGAGCCGATCGAACCGGAACTGCTGCGCGAATCCATCGCGTTGCTGCGCGCGCTCGAATGGGAAGGCGTCGCGATGGTGGAATTCCGGAAAGATCCGGCGACGCACCGCATCGGCCTGATGGAAGTGAATGGAAGGTTCTGGGGCTCCATCTCCCTCGCGCTGCACAGCGGCGTGGATTTCCCGTGGTATCTCTGGCAGGTCGCGCACGGCGAGAAGCCCGCGCCGGCCATCCCGCGCGCGGGAATGCGATTCCGCTGGCTTGCGGGCGACCTCAAACGCATGTGGGAAGCGATGACCTCCGGAGACAATTACGGTTGGCGCATCGCCTCGCAGGCGTTCGCAAATTCCAGGCACACCAGGGATTCCCTCTGGTCCTGGTCCGACCCGTGGCCCGCTGTTCAGGAATTTTTCTACGCCGCGGGCGCGATTGGTCTGATGGCCGGCGGCGCCGCGGCGCGCGCCATTCTCTCCCCTGCCGGCTTCCATCGCCTGCGCGTGATGCGCCAGGCTGGCGCGACCGTGCCCCTCAAATACATTCGTCAGACTGTTATGCGCTCCGGCCGCTTCCGTCCTTTTCGCGAGCCGGTTCGCTCCGTGGTCTTTATTTGTCATGGCAACATCATGCGGAGCCCCATGGCCGAAGCCATGTTCCGCGCCGCTGCGCCGCATGTTCGCGTTGAATCGGCCGGAACGTTTGCTGTTCCAGGCAGAAATGCGGATGCCCGCGCCGCGCGGGTCGCCACGGAATTCGGTTTTTCTCTCGAACGCCACCACGCCCAGCCGCTGTCACAGGAAATGATCGACCGCGCGGACCTGCTCGTGGTCATGGATTACGTCAACTACATCGTTGTGACGGATCGTTTCCCGCAGGCCGCGCGCAAAACGCTCCTCCTCGGTTCGCTCGAACGCGGAGCCGCGCTCCAGATCGACGATCCTTATGAAGGCAACCTTGACGATGTCCGGAGCGCCTATAAACGCATCCAGACCTGCCTGCAGCGATTAGCGGCGGAGATCCATTCCGCGCCGATGAATCGCACCGCTCCCACCATGGGCGCAGGCGTCTCCGCCGCCTGATCGGCCGCTACGCAAACTTCGGCAGCATCAGCACCTCATCGTCCGGCACATTCTCCACCGGCAGACCGGCCTTCTTCCACGCCCGGAACCCACCTTCGAGTACCCACACGTCGAACCCGTTCTTATCCAGCACCCGCGCCACATGCGCGCTCGTCGATTCCCGGACGCACGTGCAGTAGAGAACGGTCGCCTTGTCCTTCGGCAGTTGCTCCATCTCGCCGGTCAGCGCATTCGGATCCACCCGCCGCGACCCCCGAATCCGCAGAGTCCCCTTCTCGTAATACCCATGGCTCCGCACATCGTAGATCCACACGCTGTCCCGCACTCGCGCAAGCTGCTCCGCCTGAATCATCCGCACCGGACCCGCCCGCTTCGCCTTCATCCAGATCCGGATTCGATTCGCCGCCCACAGCAGAATCACCGCGCCCACAATCCAGCCGAAAACTGAGCTGAACGCCGAATACCCGCGCGTCATCTTCTGCAGCACGTCGCTGAAAATGAAACCGCTCGCCATCCACGTGCCCGCATAGAGACACGCTCCCAGAAAATCGAGCCCCAGAAATTGCAGGAAAGGCATCCGCATGCTGCCCGAAAGCGGCGGAGCCATCGTATTGATCCCCGGAATAAACTTCACCACCACCAGCAGCACGCGCCCCCGCCGGTAGAACGAATCCGCCGATTGCAGGATGCACGCCTCGGGATTCAGCGAAATGCGGCAAAGCATGCTGAGCAGCCACCATCCGGTCAGCCGCCCCAGCGTGTACATCAGCGCATCGCCCAGCATGATCGCGGAGAGCGCGGTTCCCACACATTCCGCGGGCGACAATGCTCCCCGCGCCGCCGCGCCGCCCGCCAATATCAGGGCAGGCGCGGCCGGTACGGGAAAGCCAACCGTTTCCAGAAACACGAGGACGAACAGGACAAGATATCCATGTACCGCCACCGCATTCGCCACAAAATCCATCTGCTAAAGGTAACCCATAGTGGGGCAGGGCTTCGGCCCTGTCTGAATGGCGCTGCGCGCCACAAGCAACCATGAAAAGCCCGCCAATAGCGCTTCTAGTGTTATCAATAATTTGCGGCGGGCTTTCAATGGTGCGGGAGGGCTTCCGCCCGACCCGTACTTATCGAGATGCGTCAGATGCAGGAAACGGTTCTTACTTAGCTCTTACGGCTGGACTTCTTTTTCGCAGATGACTTCTTCTTACTCGCGCTCTTCTTCTTCGGAATCTTGGCCCCCGATTCCCGAGCCTCATTCAGCGCAATCGCAACCGCCTGCTTCCGGCTCGTCACCTTCTTCCCGCTGCCGGATTTCAGCTTCCCTTCCTTGTGCTCTTTCATCACCCGGTGAACCTTCCGGGCTCCCTTAGTCGATTTTTTCTTTGTAGCCACGATTCTCCTTTCGGTGGCCTCGCAAACAGCAATCGAAGGTCCTGTTTACAGCACAGTGGCGGATCTCTTGCTTACTTTATGCTCGGGAAACGTCCCCAGGAAGTGCCTTATGTATAAATTCAGTCAATTCGCTCTTATAACCGCTTTCAGCACACTTGGTCTTCTCGCCGCTGACCTTCCCGCGGCTCATGACCAGACCTTCGTCAACAGCGCCGCGCAGGGCGGCAAGGCCGAAGTGACCCTCGGCCAGCTCGCATCGCAAAAAGCATCCAATCAAAAAGTGAAAGACTTCGGCCAGCGCATGGTTACTGACCACGGAAAGGCCGGCCAGCAACTCTCCAGCATCGCCGAAAAGAAGAGCATTACGCCCCCAAACACCATGACCTCCGAGGACCAGGCCCTCTATAAAAAGCTCCAGGGCATGTCCGGCTCCGAGTTCGACAAAACCTACATGGAAGCCATGGTGAAGGACCACAAGAAAGACATCGACGACTTCCAGCGTGAAGCCGACAGCGGCAAAGACCCGGACGTCAAGTCATTCGCATCCCAGACTCTCCCGACTTTGCGGGACCATCTGAAGATGGCGCAGGACGCGGCCTCCGCGGTTGGCGCGTCGCAGCAGTAACGCTGCTCAGGCGTTCGCCTGTGCCGATAGCTCGAAACGGATTGGCAGACTGGCGGGACCCAGAACGTTCAGCGCCTGGCGCGGAACCCATGGCGTCTTCCCGGCAAGCTCGAAACTGCGGAACCGCCCCAGCAAATCGCTGATCGCGATCCGGGTTTCGAGCCGCGCCAGCGCCGCTCCGAGGCAGAAGTGAATCCCATGCCCGAAGGCCAGATGCGAGTTCGGCTCGCGGCGGATGTCAAAACGGTCGGGATTCGGAAAATGTTTCCCGTCGCGGTTCGCTGACCCAACAACAGCCAGCACCAGCTTTCCGGCCGGAATTGTTTGCCCGTTCAACTCCACGTCGCGCCGCGGAACGCGCATCAGCCACTGTAGCGGCGAGCGGAATCGCAACGCTTCTTCAATCGCGCCGGGCAACAGGTTGTTGTTGGATCGCAGCAGATCCAGTTCCCCCGGATTTTCCATCAGCGCGAGCATCATGTTGTTCACCAGATTCGCCGTCGTCTCCTGACCGGCGGCAATCAATAGCTGGATAAAACCCAGGATCTCGTTCGCATTCAGCCGCTGCCCATCCACCTCGGCCTCCACGAGCCGCGTCAGCAGGTCGGGTTGCGGATCGCGCAGCCGCTCCGCGATCACCTCTCCAATCCAGACCGCCATCTCTGCCGTCGTCGCTCGATAGTCCGCCGCGCCCACTCCGATTCCGGAATTCCGATCATCCCCGCAATCACCCGCATCGCGAGCGGTACCGAATACTCGGTCGCCAGATCGATCTCGCCGCGACCCGCGTGAGCGTCCAGCAGCGTCCGCGAGATTTCGCGAATCCGCGCTTCCTGCCCGGCCACAACTCCAGGCGTGAAAGCCCGCGAGATTAAACCGCGCAGCTTGGTATGGAGAGGCGGATCGAAGAAGATGAACCACGGCGGGGCCGGGACCTGCGAACTGAACGTCTCCACGTCCGTCAGCACGCGCCTCACGCTTTCATAATCGAAAACCATCCACGCATCGAACGGTGGAGGCACGCGCAGCACCGGTGATGCCGCGCGCAATTGAGAGTACAGCGGATAAGGATCGCGCCGGACGTCCTCGCCGAAAATGCCCTCAATCTCCATCAGATCCGTGAGGCAGGTTGAAAACCTGCGGCCGATTGTCAAATCGGCCTGCCGCTATTGCAAACGAAAGGACAGCGCCGCCCTAATGCGCTACGTCCCCTTCCGGCAACGCCGCGATCTCAATTCCGGCGCCCGCCTGAATCGGCATCGCAATCAGTTCCCGCTCCAGCGCAATCTTCAGCACCTCATCCATGTGATCCACAAAGTGAATCTTCATGACGTTCCGAAGGTAATCCGGAATATCCGGCAGGTCCTTCTGATTCTCCTGCGGAATCAGCACCTCATTGATCCCGTGCCGATGCGCCGCCAGCAGCTTTTCCTTCAACCCGCCGATCGGCAGCACCTTGCCGCGCAGCGTGATTTCGCCCGTCATCGCCACATCGCCACGCACGGGAATTTTGGTCAGCGCGCTGACAATCGTCGTCGCCATCGTGATCCCGGCCGAAGGACCGTCCTTCGGGATCGCGCCCTCCGGAATGTGCAGGTGTACATCGAGATTTCGATAGAAATCCCGCGGCAACCCGAGCTGATGCGCCCGTGACCGCACATAGCTGAACGCCGCCTGCGCCGATTCCTGCATCACGTCGCCGAGCTTACCGGTGACGGTGAGCTTGCCCTTCCCTTCCATCAGGATGCATTCCGTCGAAAGAATCTGGCCGCCCACTTCGGTCCACGCCAGACCGGTCGTCGCCCCGATTTCGTTGCGCCGGTCGGTGGTCGTGTCGCGGAACTTCGCGGGGCCAAGCAGCTCCGTCACCTTCTCCGCGGTGATCGTGGCCTTCTCCGGGTTCTTCGAACCCTTGCCGCCTTCGGATTCCTTCGTCACAATGTTGCGCGCCACTTTCCGCGCCACATTGCCGACCTCGCGCTCCAGGTTGCGCACGCCGGATTCGCGCGTGAAGCTCTGGATCAGCGCGGAGAGCCCTTCATCCGTAAACTGGATCTGCCCTTCGCCCAGACCGGTCGCTTCCATCTGCTTCCGCACCAGGAACCGCTTCGCGATCTCCAGCTTCTCGATTTCGGTGTAACCCGAAAGCCGGATCACTTCCATGCGATCCTGCAGCGCCGCCGGAATCGTGTGCAGCACGTTTGCCGTCGCAATGAAAAACACCTGCGAGAGGTCGTACTCCACGTCCAGATAGTGATCCATGAACATGTAATTCTGTTCCGGATCCAGCACCTCGAGCAGCGCCGACGACGGATCGCCACGGAAATCGGTCGACATCTTGTCGATCTCGTCCAGCATGAACACCGGATTCCGCGTCCCGGCCTTCTTCATCATCTGCAGCACCTGGCCAGGCAGCGCCCCGATATACGTGCGCCGATGCCCGCGGATCTCCGCCTCATCGCGCACGCCGCCCAGCGACATCCGCACAAACTTCCGACCAGTCGCTTTCGCTATGGACTTCCCGAGCGACGTCTTACCCACGCCGGGAGGTCCGACGAACAGCAGAATCGAAGCCTTCGGCGTCTTCACCAGCCGCCGCACGGCGAGGAACTCCAGAATGCGTTCCTTGATCTTTTCGAGCCCGAAATGGTCGCCGTTGAGCGTGTCCTCAGCCACCTTGAGATCGCGAATCTCTTTGGATTTCTTCTTCCACGGGACCGAAAGCAGCCAGTCGAGGTAATTCCGCGAGACCGTCGATTCCGCTGACATCGGCGGCATATTCTCCAGCCGCTTCAGCTCCGCGAACGCCTTCTCCTGCGCGTCCTTCGACATCCCCGCCATCTCGATGCGCTTCTTCAGCTCATCGATCTCGCTCTTCTCGCCGCGTCCCAGCTCTTTCTGGATC
>CAZWTH010000192.1:0-22063 GCA_964636715.1 uncultured Solibacteraceae bacterium
GTCGTGTAGAAATTAATTAATTCCTCGTATAATTCGACCGCACGGCATGGGGAACGTTTGAATTTGTTCTTTAACGTTTTTGGGGATTTCTGGGGGGGGCGGGCTTCGGCTCGCCCGCGCTGCCATTTTGGGGCTGCTGAATTTCTTTTCTGGGGTGCAGGCGCAGCGCATAGACCCGCGTAAATTCCGCCCCGAAAAAGAAAAGTTGGGCCGAGTAGTAAATCCACAACAGCACAATCACGAAGGAACCGGCGGCGCCATAGGTGGAACCGTAGGTCGCTCTTCCCAAATAGGCGCCGATCGCGTGCTTGCCGCCGGTGAACACCAAAGCGGTCACCGCGGCGCCCACCAGTACATCGCTCCAGCGCAGTTTAACGTCGGGCACAAACTTATAGATAGCCGCGAAAAGCGCCGTGATGACAGCATAGGACGAGAAGAACAAAACCCCATGCATGAACAACGGTGACACGGGCATGAACGGTCCGAATTCCTGAGAAAGCGCCTCGCCGATTGCGTTGAGCGCGAGCGAAACCACGAGCAGAAGTCCACCGAGCATGATCAGGCCGAACAAATAGGCGCGTTCTTTTCCGGTCCGAAGCAGTCCCCGGAGGCCAGAGGACGGCTTCGATGGAACCTTCCAGATCACGTTCAGGGAATCGCGCAGCTCCATCACGACCGCTGAAGTACCGAGAGCGAACGTCAGCAATCCGAGAACGGTGGTGGTTGTGGTGCTGTGATTGGTCTGCATCAGCCCCTGAATTGCTTTGGCTCCCGCCGTTCCCACCAGATCCTGGATTTGCCACATCAACTGGCCGCGCGCGGCCTTCTCGCCCAGAATGCTCGCGGCAATCGTGGTCACCACGATCAAAAACGGAATCATGGAAAGCACCGAATAGAAGGCGACCGACGCGCTCAGACGAGGAGCGTTGTCGTTCATCCAGTTTTCGGCTGTTTCCGCCAGCAGCTTTCCTGTCGTATGAGCGAAAACCCGCAGAGAGGCGCGGAAACGATGCCACCAGTTCCGGGAACTGTGGCGTGCTGAAATCGACAGGCTCCGGGTATGCATAAGTCTGGCCGTTTCAGGCAGTTCCAGCCTGGTTGCTTATGCATTTCTATGGCCACAACTCCGGCGGCGATTTGGGATATACTGATCGCCAATCAGAGCTTCAAAGGAGGCAATATGCGCAAGACATGGATACGGATCGCGGCGGGCCTGGCTGTTACGGCTGCTGTGGTCTTCACGATTACAGCCGACGCGACAGACAACCTGACCGCCGGTAAAGTGGAACTGAAATCGGCCGGAGCGCTCACCTTCGGGCCCACGGGAATTCTGTTTGTGGGCGATTCCGTTGGCGGCGAGGTGGTCGCACTCGATACGGGCGACCGCACACCGGCCGCCGCGGGCGCGAAGATCAACGTGGAAGGCGTGGATGCGAAGATCGCCGCGCTGGTTGGAACGTCGCCCGATCAGATTATGGTCAACGACGTCACCATCAACCCGGTTTCGAAGAACGCCTGGCTTTCCGCTTCGCGCGGTCATGGCGCCGACGCCGCGCCCCTGATCGTTCGCGTGGATGCGAGCGGCAAGGTCAGCGTGCTGGCGCTCGACAATATCCGGCACGCTTCCGTGAACCTGGTGGATGCGCCTGAGGCCAATGCGTCCGCGCGCCAGAATCCGCGCATGATGACCGTGACCGATATGTCGTTCGTGAACGGCAACCTGATGGTGGCCGGCCTTTCGAACGAAGAGTGGTCTTCGGCGCTGCGCTCGATTCCGTACCCGTTCAAAAAGGCGGAAGAAGGCGCGACGCTCCAGATCTGGCATTCCTCGCATGGGCGCTACGAGACGCAATCGCCGGTGCGCACTTTCGTTCCGTATACGATCGGCGGGGAGAAGGTGATTCTTGCCGCGTACACGTGCACGCCGCTCGTGAAGATTCCGGTCTCCGATCTCAAGCCGGGCGCGAAGGTGAAGGGTGTGACGATCGCCGATCTCGGCGCCGGCAACAGCCCGCTCGACATGGTGCCGTATCGCAAGGACGGTCATGATTACATCCTGGTGGCGAACACCTCGTTCGGCGTGGTGAAGATGAAGGCCGATAACATGCAGAGCTATCCGGCGATCGATTCGCCCACGCGTACGGATGTTGCGGGTGTTCCGTATGACAAACTGCCGGAACTGAAGAACGTGCAGCATCTGACTCAGCTGGATGCGTCCGATGCGGTGATTCTGACTGCGAAACCCGGTCCTGGGCCGGCGTTCAATCCTGGACCTCCTTCCGGCCCTGTTAACCTGCAGACGATTGCTCTTCCGTAAATTCATCGCGCCGGTGTTCGCTGTCGCCGCCGTGCTTTGGGCGGCTGCGATGGGCATCGGCGCGAATCCTATTTCCATTGATCTTCAAAATGGCGCGTTCCGCGTTTCCGGGTGGAATGCGCCATCTTCTCCTCCGGAGGGCGACTGGAGTCGTACCCTCTCCGTCTACAGCGGAACTGACAGTAGTCTGCCCGCTGTGTTGGGTTCGTATTCGGTGGAGCAGGGAACGCTGGTGTTTCGCCCTCGGTATCCCGTCGCGGCGGGGGTGAATTACCGGGTGGTGTTTCATCCTCCGGGCGGCGCGGTGGTCGAAAAGAGCATCGCAGGACCACCGCGTCCGGTGAATCCCGTCGCGCGCGTGACCGCGGTTTATCCCAGCGGCGATGTCCTGCCTTCGAACCTGCTGCGTTTTTATATTCAGTTTTCCGACCCGATGAGCCGCGGCGAAGCGGCGGTGCGCCTGCATCTGCTCGATTCGAAAGGGAAGGCGCTGCCGGCGGTCTTTCTGGCAGGGGAGGAGCTTTGGGACCCCGCCGGAATGCGCCTCACCATGACGCTCGATCCCGGCCGCATCAAGCGCGGGCTCACTTCCAACATGGCGCTGGGCGACGCGATTGTGGAAGGCAAGCAGTATACGCTGGCGATCGACAAAGAATGGACGGACGCGCGGGGCGTCGCGATGAAGGAGGGCTTTCGCAAGAACTTCCGCGGCGCGCCAGCGGATCGCATCCCGCCCGATCCGAAAACGTGGCGAATCACGCCGCCGCCGGCGGGAAGCCGGAATCCGCTCGTTGTCAGCTTCGGGGAATCGCTGAACCATGCGCTGCTGGAGCGGATGCTGCGCGTCGAAGTTCCCGGCAAAGTCACCATTCCCGCGGCCGAAATGGAATGGCGCTTTGTTCCGGATTCGCCGTGGCGCGCGGGGGCGTACCGGCTGATGGTGAATACCGCGATCGAAGATCTGGCGGGAAACCGTCCGGGGCTGCCTTTCGACGTCGACGTTTTCCAGAAGGTGACCGAGCACATCGCAACCACTACGATTCCCCTTCCGTTCACGATCCGTTGAGGTTCGATATACTCAGCGGTCATGATAAAGATCGTGATTGCCGCCGGCTTTGCGGCATCTCTTTGGGCGTTTGCATTGCAGCCTTCGGCAACCCTCTTCGATAATGACCAGGTGAAGGTGATTCGGGCGCTCGAACGTCCGCACGTGAAAGGGAGCTTCCACGAGCACAAGGTGAACCGCGTTATGGTCTACCTGGAAGGCGGCAAGCAGCGCTTCGAGTACAAGGACGGCAGGAAGACGACGGACTTCGACTGGAAGCCGGGGCAGGTCGACTGGAGCGAGCCGGATGGAATCCATTCGCCGGAGGTCGTGACGGATGAGGGGTTCAATATTATCGAAATGGAACTGAAGAAGCCGGCTGGCGGCGCGGCGGCGGTGAAGGCGAGTTCGAAGGATGCGCTGAAGGCCGATCGCAAGCACTATCACCTGGAATTCGACAAGCCGCAGGTTCGCGTGCTGCGGTTGAAACTGGGTCCGCATGAGAAGACGCCGCTCGTGGAGAATGCGGCGAATACGGTGGTCGTTTTTGTGAACGATCAGGAATTCCGGACGACGGATGCCGCCGGAAAATCCGAGAGCGTCACGCACAAGACCGGCGATGCTGTGTGGCAGACGCCTGCTACGGCGAAAATCGAGAACACCGGCAGCGCGCCGCTCGAGATGGTGCTGGTGGAGTTGAAAAACTAACGCTGCGCGCGCTTGCGTCGCCAGACGGCGAACAAGCCGAGCGCCGCAGGCGCGAACATCACAGGTTCGGGTGTCTCGCTTTCAGGGCCGGCCGCGGTCAGCGAGAACTGATCGAAATCGGCCTGTCCCGGCGCGTTGGGTTGAACAAAAACATTGATGCTGAGTTGTTGTCCCAGCCCCGATGAAGCGAAAGTAGTGGTAAAAGTGATGCTCTGCTGTTGCCACGCGCCGGCGCCGGGAATGATGGGCGTCGATGAAGCCAGGAAGAAGCTGCCGGCCTTGAGCGAAACGCTGTACGCCGGATCGAATGGAACGTCCGTGCGCGCTCCAACCCACCATGTCAGGGTGTAAGTGGTGTCGGCGGCCAGCGTCGCCGAAAGCACCTGATCGATTTCACCGCCTGAGCCGAGCCCGTCGGACAGAGCGGCCACCTGGGAACCGTCGGGAATGGAAAGGAATTCCTGGCCCGGTCCCACACTGGGCCGGAATTCGGCGGTGGCGCCGAACGATGCGGCAGTCCAGCCGTCGAATATATGCTGATAACAACCCGGTCCTGGAACGCAGGGTACTTCCGGCGTTTCGAAGCTGGCGTTCACGATTGGGATGCTGCTGGCAGCGGCGATGCTGCCGCATAGCACCGCGAGCCCCGCGGCGCGGATAAAGGGATTTCGCATCTTCTCCTCCGATTGTGAGGAGTATAGGCTACGTCGCGGATGGAAAGACAGTACCAGCGGGAAAGATTAGTACCTGCGGCGCGCGTTTATGGATGGCTTACTCTCTCGAATTCGCGTTCAATCCGGCGATCGGGGATCAGCCAGACGAAGGCGATGACCGCGTACAGAGCGCCCGATAGCCACGTGCTGACGAAAGCAAGCGCAATCGCGGCGAGATAGACGAAGGGCGAGAGTTTTCCCTTCCGATCGCTTCCGACGGCGGATTTCAGGAGGGAGTCTTTGCCATCGTGCGCGATGATGGTTTGCTGCAGGATCAGATACGCGATCGCGGCCATAAGCAGGACGACGCCATATGCCGCGAAGGGCGCCGGCTCCTGGTGATTTTCGCCCATCCAGCCCGTGCAGAACGGAAACAGCGAGAGCCAGAACAGCAGGTGCAGGTTCGCCCAGAGAATGCCGCCGCTGACGCGCCGCATCGAATGCAGCAGATGATGGTGGTTGTTCCAGTAAATCCCCACGTAAATAAAGCTGAGGATGTAGCTGAAGAAGACGGGCAGAAGGGGTTTGAGCGCGCCGAAGCCGCCGCCGTGTGGCACCTTCAAATCCAGAACCATGATGGTGATCAGGATGGCGAAGACACCGTCGCTGAAGGCTTCCAGTCTGCTTTTGCCCATGCACTAAATGATGGCATTTCCCTGCTATGCTTGCGGCAATGAGATTCGTAACGGGGAAGGTGATGGCTGGCGCTTTGCTGCTCGTGGCGCCTCTTGCTTACTATGCGCAGGGACCCGGTGGCGCATTGGGCGGATCGGGACGCGGCGGGCGTGGAGGCGGGATTTCCGTGACGCCTCCTCCGATGGCGGACTTCAACGATCACGCGGGATTTGTGCAGATTTTCGATGGCGCCACGCTGAACGGCTGGGATGGCGATCCGGACGTCTGGAAGGTGGAGAATGGGGCGATCGTCGGGCGCTCGCCGGCCGAGAAACCCGTTGGAACCACATTCATCATCTGGCGCGGAGGCGAGCCGGCGGATTTCGATCTGAAGGCGGAAGTGAAGGCCGAGGGTTCCGGGGCGAATACCGGGATTCAGTATCGCAGTAAGAATGAAGTGCCGACTTTCGGACGTGGCGGTGGAGCCCGCGGAGCTTCGGGGAGAGCGGGCGCCGCGCAGGCAGGACGGGGTACGCCGCCCGATCCGCGTTGGCAGATTGCGGGATATCAGGCCGATTTCGATTACGTCAACCGGTTCAGCGGGCAGTTGATGGATTCTTCGAATGCGCGTTTTATTCTGACCCCGCGCGGCACGGTTGTGGTGTCCGAAGAAGGGCAACCGGCGAAGACGCTGGCGTATCTCGGAAATTATTCGGAACTCGCCGGATACGTGAAGATCAACGACTGGAATCAATACGAGGTGATCGCGAAGGGGAACACGCTCACGCACATTGTGAATGGCCACGTCATGAGCATCACGATCGATAACGATACGAAGCTGCGCGCCATGAAGGGGTTGATCGCGCTGCAGATTGAAGGTAATGGCGGGGTGACGATTTCGTATCGGAATCTGTGGCTGAAGACGCTGCAGTAAATCCGCCGGGGCTATTGCGCATACGCGACGGGCTTTGACATTGTCAGGGCGCCGATCCGGTCATAGACCCATTTCTTCGGACTATTGTGCTGGGCTGAGAAGGTGCCGACCAGCTTGCCGTCTTTGAGTTCCAGCTTCCAGCGCAGGAGTTCGCCACCTTCGAAATCCAGGAAGCGGTAAAGATTGAACTTTGCGCCATCCTGCTGGATATCGAGCGCCGCGCCCGGTTTGCCATCTTTTCCGATGGAGACCGCCGTCAGCTTTCCATCCGTCATTTTGACCTCGAAGCTCTGTTGTTCCTGACGTCTGGTTGCGCCTTCATCGGTGGTATCGGCGACGCCGGTCCAGCGTCCCGTGATGTCCTGGGCGGAGAGGATTCCGCAGAACAAGGCAGTAGCGATCAGGCAGCGAATGGCAAAAGTCATTCCCACAGAATACACCGATTTTGTTGTGGTCTCAAACGATGTAATATAAATGTCGAACCAATGCGGCTGACCCCTACATTTCCCATCGGTCTGTTGTTGGCGGCGGCGTGCGCGAGCGGCGCGGATAATGGCGCTGCCGTCGCGCTTATTCAGCAACGCTGCCTGACCTGTCACGGTGATACCAGCGCGATATCGGGACTGCGGCTGACAAGCCGCGAAAACATTCTGAAGGGCGGATCGCGCGGTCCCGCGATTGTGCCGGGCAAGTCTGCCGATAGCCTCCTTTATAAGGCGGTTTCAGGGAGCGGTGAGGTTTTGCGGATGCCGCCTGTGGGCGGTGGTTTGCCAGCGGCCGATATTGCCGTAATTAAGGAGTGGCTGGACGCCGGGGCGCCGTGGTCGAACACCGCGCCGGTGATGACGAGTCAATGGTGGTCGTTCAAAAAGCCGTCGCGTCCGGCCGTGCCTGCGGGCGCGGTGAATCCCATCGATGCATTCATCAATTCCAAACTGAAAGCTGCTGGTATTGCGCCGTCCGGAGAAGCGGACCGGCTGACGCTGCTGCGCCGGGCCTCTTACGATCTGCTTGGATTGCCGCCGACGAAGGAGCAGATTGACGAATTCCTCGCGGACAAATCGCCGAACGCGTGGGAGAAGGTGGTCGATAAGCTGCTGGCGTCGCCGCGCTATGGGGAGAAGTGGGGACGGCACTGGCTCGATCTCGCGCGGTATGGCGATACGGCAGGATTCGAGCAGGATCCGTACCTGTTGATTGCGTGGCGTTATCGGGATTACGTTATCAAATCGTTCAATGACGACAAGCCTTACGACCGATTCACCAAGGAACAGATTGCGGGCGACGAGTTGTATCCGGGCGATCCCGAATCGCGGCAGGGCACCGGATTCTATCGCGTCGGTACGAATCGCGACATGCTCTTCAAAGTGGAAGACGTCAATCTGGTGGAAAAGCGCATGGACATGGTGGATACGACGGGCTCGGTATTTCTGGGGCTGACCGTCGGTTGCGCGCGTTGCCACGATCACAAGTTCGACCCGATTCCGCAGAAAGATTATTACCGGATGCAGGCGATTTTTCAGCCAGCGGTGAACGATCGGGTTTTCCTCGACTACAACCCGGCGCGCCTTTACGACATTAACGAAAACTCGCGTTCGTTCCGGCTTTATCAGATGGGGGAACAGGCCGCGCGGATCAACGCGAAGTATTCGGACGTTCTGAAGGCGAAGAAAATGGCTGCATTGCCGGCGGATGTGCTGGCGGCATTCAATACGGCGGAAGACAAACGGACGCTGGAACAAGCGCGGATTGTTCTCGACAATACGGCGAAGACGAAGGTTTCCCAGCAGGAAATCGACGAGGTGATGTCGAAAGAAGACAAGGCCACGCTCGATTCCATTTCGCACCGGCTGCTGCAGATGTTTACGGGTTACGGTCCGCCGCCGATGTCGCCGGGGATTGTGGATATTGGGCGCGATGCTCCGAAAACGTTTGTTGCGATTCGCGGGAATCCGGATAACCTGGGCGATGAAGTGCAGCCCGGATTTTTGACGGCGCTCGGCGGCGGGGAGGTTCCGGAGCCGCCGCTGCACGCTTCGACAACTTACCGGCGCAAGGCGCTCGCGGAGTGGATTGCGAGCGCGGACAATCCGTTATTCGCGCGGGTCATGGTGAACCGGATCTGGCAATTTCATTTCGGGTCGGGGCTGGTGAAGACGCCCAGCGATTTTGGCTCGCGCGCGGGGCAGCCGGCGAATCCGGAATTACTCGACTGGCTGGCGACGGAGTTTGCGGCGAAGGGATGGTCGCTGAAGGCGATGCACCGGCTGATCATGACGTCGGACGCGTATAAGCGGGATTCCAATGCGAACGAGGCCGCGCTGGCGAAGGATCCGGCGAACGATCTGCTGTCGCACTTCAACCGGCGGCGGCTGGAGGCGGAGGAGATTCGCGACGCTTCTTTGCAGGTCACCGGCGAACTCAATCTGAAGATGGGTGGAGTGCCGGCGGTGCCGCCATTGACGCGTGAAGAGATGTTCGGGATGATCGGCAGCCCGGCGAGTAACTGGAGCGTCTCTCCGGACCCGGCCGAGCACATGCGCCGGACGATCTACACTCTGCAGCGCCGCACTTTCCAGCAGCCGATGGCGCAGGCGTTTGACGGTCCGGACGGCGTGGCTCCTTGTCCGCGAAGGAATGAGAGTACGACGGCGCCGCAGTCTTTATCGCTGCTGAACAGCGGGTTCACGATGGATCGCGCGAAGGCGCTGGCGGGAAAGATTTCCAGCCCTGCGGATGCGTGGGTGCGTATTTATGGACGCGCGCCGTCTCAGGAAGAACTGGAGGAGGCGCAGAAGTTTCTCGACCGGCAGATGACGCTGACGGGATCGAAACCCGCGGCGCTCATCGAACTGGTGCGCGGTCTGCTGAATACCAACGAATTTTTGTACGTGGATTGAATCCGGGGATAAGACAATGACACGACGCGAAATCCTGGCACGAACCGCATGTGGCTTTGGAATGGCCGCTCTGACCGGAATGATGGAGGGAGCGGAGACGAATCCGCTGGCGCCGAAAGCGCCGCCGCTTCCCGCAAAGGCGAAGTGCGTGATCTATCTGCACATGCATGGCGGCGTGAGTCACGTGGATACGTTCGATCCGAAGCCCGAGCTGACGAAGTATACGGGCAAGCCGCTTTCGGCGGACCTCGCGAAGATTATCAAGACCAGCTTCATTCACGATCCGTCGAAAGCGATTCTGCGCGGCAGTCCCTGGGAGTTCCGGCCGGGCGGGAAGAGCGGGCTTATGGTTTCCGATCTCTATCCGAATCTTCGTGACATTGCGGACGATCTGCTGGTGCTGCGTGGATGCTATTCGGATCAGTTCGATCATGCACCCGCGATTTATCTCCGGCATACCGGCCACCAGCTCCCGGGGCGGCCGTGCCTTGGTTCGTGGCTTACCTACGGGCTGGGAACAGAGAATCAGAATCTGCCGGCATTTGTCGTGATGTCGGATGGCTCCACGAAGTCGGGACCGCCCGCTTATAGCGCGGGCTTTCTGCCCGCTGTCTATCAGGGGACGATCTTCCGCAGCGGCGAGAGCCCGATCCTTTATCTGAAGAATCCGGAGGGCGTCACGAACGATTCGCAGCGGGCCACGCTGGATTTCATCAATGCGATGGACAAACTGCAGCAGCGGAGCCGGCCGGACGATTCGACGCTCGACGCGCGCATCGCGTCGTATGAGCTTGCGTACCGGATGCAGAGCGCGGCGCCGGAGGCGGTCGATATCTCGAAGGAAACCGACGCGACCAAGGCGCTCTACGGCATCGGCGAGCAGTTTACAGACGATTTCGGGCGCAAGTGTCTGCTCGCGAGGCGGCTGGTGGAGCGTGGCGTGCGGTTCGTCGAACTGATTTCGGGGACGAATGTTGGGCAGGACTGGGATGACGCGCACACGGACCTGACCGGCTCGCATGCGCGAATGACGAAGAAGACGGATAAGCCGATCGCGGGGCTGATTCGCGATCTGAAGAGCCGCGGCATGCTGGATTCGACGCTGATTGTCTGGGGCGGGGAATTCGGGCGCACTCCGCTCTCGCAGGGCGATAACGGGCGCGACCATCATCCGTATGGATTCACGTCGTGGATGGCCGGCGCCGGGATCAAGGGCGGACGCGCGCTGGGAGCGACGGATGACTTCGGAGTGCAGGCGAATGATATGCGCATTGATGCGCACGATCTGAATGCCACGATCCTGCGGCTGATGGGCATTAATCACCGGCAGCTCACGTATCTGTATCAGGGGCGCGATATGCGCCTGACCGATGTGAAGGGCGACGGCGAGTTTTCCGCGAAACTGCTGGCTTAGGCTACTGCAGCGATTTCTGCAATCCACGCGCGAGCGCGGTCCTTTCCTCCCGCGTCAGCCTTGCCTCGGGATGCATCGGGAGGTAAAACCACGGCGGCATGTTGCCACCCGCGACCTGCTCGATGACATCATCGGGCTGATTCATCGGATCAGTCCATTGCGAAAAATTCAGATGCGCGCGGCCCTGGTTGACGTCGCGCTGCGTGAGCCAGGAGACAGGCGCGATGTTGGAATACCACGGCCACGCGGTCTCGTTGCTGTGGCAGTTGAAGCAGGCGCGCTTCGCGAGAGCGCGGGTCTGTGGACTATCCCAATGCGGTTCCTGTATCGTGGCGGGGTTGGAATGGTCGTGGCCGAAGGGCACGAGTTGCAATACCGCGCCGGTGAGAATGAGCCCAATCGCAATTTTTCCAGGCAAAGGCAAAAAGTCCTCCTGATTTCACCGTAGGGAGGAATTTTGCTGAACGTGTTGAGGGCTTGTAAAAGTAATGCAACCGTTTCGTGCGCCAGCTTAGAAGCAGGCGCGGACGACGCCGCCATCCACACGCAGGGCCGCGCCGGTGATGGCGGAGGCTTTGGGGCTGCAGAGGAAGGTGACGAGGTTGGCGATTTCGTCGGGGGCTTCAAAGCGCTGGAGCAGCGACGTGGGTCGCACGCTCTGGAAGAATTCCTTTTCGAATTCGGCGAAGGGTTTGCCGCCGCTGATCTGTTTGACGAATTCATCGACGCCGGCCGAACGGGTAGGGCCGGGGAGCACGGCGTTGACCGTGACGCCCGTGCCGGCGCAGTGTTCGGCGAGTCCGCGTGAAACCGCGAGCTGCGCGGTCTTGCTGGTTCCGTAGTGGATCATTTCCACCGGAATCTGGATACCGCTTTCACTACTGATGAAAACAATGCGGCCCCAGTTGCGCTGCTTCATGCCGGGCAGGTAGGCGCGGCTGAGGCGGACGCCGCTGAGCACGTTCGTGTCGAAGAAGCGAATCCAGTCTTCGTCCGTGATCTCTTCGAATGGCTTTGGCTCGAAAATGCCGAGATTGTTGACGAGGATATCGACCGACGGGAACTGCTTCACCAGCTTCGCGGCGTCTTCCGCGCGCGAAAGATCCCCAACGAAGCCTTCCGGTTTCGCCCCCGGCGTGTAGCGAATTGCGTCGAGCGCCGCGGAAACGGCGCTAGCGGAGCGGCTGTTCACGATAACGTGCGCGCCTTCCGCCGCGAGCTGGTTCGCAATCGCGAATCCGATACCCTTCGAAGAGCCGGAGACGAGGGCGGTTTTGCCGGTGAGCTGAAGATCCATGTGATGCCGGAAACTCCATTTTAGACGAACCCGCGCGCTGTTCATTTCGCTTTAACGGGCAGTCAATATAATGTTTGTCGATGCAACCACCCATCGACAACACTCTCTCCCGATTTACGCGCCGGCGTTTGCTGAAGAACGCCGCCACGCTTGCGGCTGCCGCGGGGCTGATGCCGCCGAACGTGAGGCGCGCGCTGGCGCAGGAAGCGCCGAAGAACCCGGCGCTCAAGGACATCAAGCATGTCGTAATTCTGATGCAGGAGAATCGTTCGTTCGATCATTATTTCGGTACGCTCGCCGGCGTGCGCGGCTTCGGCGATCCTCAGGCCGCGAAGCTACCCAACGGGAAATCCGTGTTCTATCAGCCGGATGAAAAAAGCGCCGATGGCTATCTGCTGCCGTTCCATCTGGACACCCATGCCAGCAGCGCGCAGAAGATTCCATCGACGAGCCACGCGTGGGCGGTACAGCACGAAGCGTGGAACCATGGCGCGATGGACAGGTGGCTTCCCGCGCATCGCAAAGCGGATGGCGTGAAAGGCCCGTATGTGATGGGTTATTACAAACGCAGCGACATTCCATTCCACTTCGCGCTGGCGGAATCGTTCACCATCTGCGATAACTACCATTGCTCGCTGATGGGGCCCACGTGGCCGAATCGAATGTATCTGATGACCGGAATGATCGATCCGGATAAGACCGGCGGCGGGCCGATCACCGACAACAAAGTGCCCAAGGAAGGCTATGGGTGGACCACGTATCCGGAACGGCTGGAGAAGGCCGGCATCAGCTGGAAGGTCTACATGCAGCAGGATAGCTACGGCTGCAACATGCTGGAAAACTTCACCATTTTCCGGAAGGCCGACACGCGCTCACGGCTCTACACACGCGGCATGCAGATCGATCCGGAGGGCCAGTTCGAGCATGATGCGATGAACGACAAGCTGCCGGCTGTCTCCTGGATCATTCCGACGAGCTATCAATCCGAGCATCCCGACTACATGCCCGCGGATGGCGCCGCATTCGTGGCGAGTAAGATCGACGCGATCGCGGCGAATCCCGATGTGTGGGCGAAAACGGTTTTCATTCTGAACTACGACGAGAACGACGGTCTTTTCGACCACGTCATCCCGCCGACGCCGCCCGCGGGAACGTCCCATGAGTTCGTGGACGGTTTGCCGATTGGCGGCGGATTCCGCGTGCCCTGCATCATCGTCTCACCCTGGACGGCCGGCGGATGGGTGTGCAGTCAGACGTTCGACCACACCTCTGTGCTTCAGTTCCTCGAAAGCTTTACCGGTGTTCGCGAGACGAACGTGACCGACTGGCGGCGGAAGACGTTCGGCGATCTCACCGCGGCGTTCCGGTTCGGCGGAGAACTCGCGAAGCCGCCGGTGCTGGCGGATACCGAGGGTCCCCTGGTGATGGCGCGATACGGAGCGACCACACTGCCGAAGCCGCCGATTCCGGAAGGCGATCAGCAGATGCCGAGGCAGGAGAAGGGAACGCGCAAGCGGGTCTGATTGCGCCGGGACGGAAGCGCTAAGACAGGGTTTCGATCCGGTAATCCTCGATGACCGGATTGCTCAAAACGTCGCGCGCGATCGCGTCCAGATCTTCCTGACCGCTGAGTGTGATCTCAAAGAATTTGCCCTGGCGGACGTCCTGAATGCCTTTGTGGCCGAGGCCGTTGAGGGCGGCGCGGATGGTCTGGCCCTGGGGATCGAGAACGGATTGTTTGAAGGTAACGTAGACGCGTGCTTTCACTGGATTTATGGTAGCGCGAAGGCTACGGCTCCTGTTCGAAAAGGCCGATCTGCAGATCGGGAGGTTCGGGCTTTTTCCGTTTCTTGTCGCTCGGCGGGGCGAAGGTGCGCATCAGAGAGATCATCTTGCGGTGGAGGTCGTTGATTTCGACGAGGGTGGTGCAGCGCGGGCAGCCGCCGCGCACGGCGCCCAGACCTTCCTCGGGGTCGAATCCCGGATGCCGCGAACATTTGCCGCGCCAGCGAATGGAGCCGATTTTCAGCATGAGCGGGCTCCGCGGATCACGTGGCAGTGGGCAAGGGTTGGTATCGGCGGTTGAGCGTCGAGGCCAGCCTCGCGGAGCCAGGCTCCATATTCGGCGGCGGAATAGGCGCGGCCTTCGGCCATGGTGAAGAGCTGGGCGGAGTAGCAGGCGACGTCGAGCGGGCCATCGAGCGCGTCGTTCAGAAGCACGTCGTGAATCAGGATGCTGCCGCCTGGGTTCAGGCATTCAACTGCGCGGCGCACGAGTCCGCGGCAATCGTCAATATCCCAGTCATGGAGGACGTTGGAAAAGAGAACGAAGTCGGCGGGCGGGAAGTCGCCCGTGAACATGTCGCCGGCGCGAAGTTCGAGGCGATCAGCCACGCCGTACTGCTCAGCAAACTCGGCGGCGACGCGCAGGACTTCGGGGCGGTCGAGAACAATTGCTCTCAGGCCGGGATTTTTTTGCAGGAAGGCGATGGCGTAAATGCCCGTGCCGCCCCCGATATCGAGCAGCGTACCGTCACCGAGCGGCATCCGATCGGCAAGAGCGGGCGCGACATTTTTCGCGCGGCCGGCCAGCGCAAGGGTGAGATTGCGGGCCGAAGCTTCCTGCTCCATGGGGGATTCGACGGTTTCTTTGTAGACGAATGCGGTGCCGGTGCGGTTCGCGCGCAGACGCTCGACGAGTTCGAGGACAGCGGGCGTATCAGCCGCGAGCCCCAGGTAGGCGGCGATGCTGAAATAGCCGCCGGGGGCTAGTTGTTCGGCGCCGAGACGAGAGAGCGCGAGCCTGCCTTCGGCATCTGCGTTGACGAGGCCCATCGCCCGAATAGCGGTGAGCAGAACGACGGCGGGCCTGTCTTCGAGGCCGAGCGCGGCAGCGAGTTCGGCGTGCTTCAGAGAGCGCCCTTCGAGTTTTTCGAAGAGGCGGAAGTGCGCGACGGCCGCGATCAGAAGATTGGACGCGAAGCCCGCGCGGAACAGGTTGAAGACCGGCGCCGGGTCATGGATGGGGCAGGCCACTGCCGAGGTGCGTTGAGGGGTCAAAGGATCATCTTACTGCGCCTGAAAGACTACCACCGGATGATAAATGTGCGGGAGCGCGATCTGCCCGATGGCGACGAGGTTTCCCGAGGGGTCGATGGCCTTCACGTATTCGGCGTTCGGGTTGGCGCGGAAGGGAGAGACGCTGAAATCGCGGCCCTGGCGGATCTGGCGCGCGGTGAGGTCGTCGATACCGGCGCGCGGGAAGTGCGGCAGGAGATCGGCCATGGGAAGCAGGGCTTCGGCGAGGCGGCCTTCATTCTTGAGCGACTGGAGTTGGTCCAGTGTGCGGGACTGCGCCAGCGTAAATTCGCCGGACGCGGTGCGAACGAGCTCTTCCACATGAGCGCCGCAGCCGAGCTTGATGCCGAGATCGTGCGCAATGGAGCGGATATAAGTTCCGGCGGAGCAGCGAACGCGCAGGCGCGCGCGTTCGCCTTCAGCGCTCAGCAGAGTCAGCTCGTAGATGGAAACGCGCACGGGCGAGAGCTCGACCGGCTGGTTCTTGCGGGCGAGTTTGTACGCCGGAACGCCGTTGATCTTCTTGGCGGAGACAGGCGGCGGCATCTGATCGATCTCGCCGCGCATGGGGGCGAGACAGGCTTCAATCTGTTCGGCCGTGATAGTGACATCCACCGGCGGCGAGAGAGGTTCGCCTTCGCGGTCGTATGTGCCGGTCGCGAAGCCGAAGCGGATGACGGCTTCGTAGGCTTTTTCGGACTTATCGAAGTAGCGGGCAAGGCGCGTGGACTGCCCGATCATCACGGGCAGAACGCCGGTCGCGATGGGATCGAGCGTACCGAGGTGGCCGACACTTTTCGTGCCGGCGATGCCGCGCATTTTCGCCACGACGTCGTGCGAAGTCCAGGCTGCGGGTTTATTGACGACGATCACGCCGTCGAGATTCGATGATGCCACGGTTTTTGGGTTTGTTACTTCTCTGCTTCGAGTTGGGGGATGACGCGCATCAGGACGTTGCCGATCACTTCGAAGCTGTGCGCGCCCAGCTTATCCATGGTGTCCTGCGGGGTGTGCCAGTATGCGTTGTTCGGACCATAGTTGAAATCGATCAGATCGAGAGCGCGAACGCCCGCTTCGAGGAAAGGCAGGTGATCGTCCTCAACCGCGGAGGGCTGGCGAAGGAAGATCGCCGAATAGCCGAGCGCATCGGCGTTGTCCCACACGAGGGTGCGCAGGGATGCGGCGGAGGAATATTCGTCGACGATGTCGAGGTTTTTATCGCCCGTCATATCGACGTTAATCAGGGCTTTGAGTTTACGGTTCGTGCCGTCGGCGGTCCATTTCTTCGCGAGATGGCGGCTGCCATACACGCTATCGGTCGCGGTCCAGTCGCGAACGGCCTCTTCGCCGTCGAAGAAAACGATGTAGAGATCGTCGAGGCGCGGGCGGCCGGCGAGAACGCGGGCGAGTTCGAGCAGTGTGCCGGTGGAAGAACCGCCGTCATTCGCGCCGAGAAAGCCTGGCATCTTTTTGGTATCGAAATGGCCGGTGATTGCGATGGCATGGCCCGACTTACCGGGAAACTTCGCGATGATGTTTTCCATTGCGACGGGGCCATCGGGCGTCTGGGCGGTGAACGAGTCGGTGGAAACTTCGCAGCCGAACGATACCAGCTCCGATCGAATCCAGGCGCGCTGTTTCGTATTGGCGGCGCTGCCGGAAGGGCGCATGCCAAACGCCACCGCTTTCGCCGTGAAGTTCAGCGCGGAAGCGCCACTGAAGTTTTTTGCCGCCGTCTGCGCGGAGACCGGGCCACACAAAAAAGAGACTGCCGCGAGGGCAGTCAGAGTCCGCCTGAAATTCATGCTTCTCTCTAGATTACAACTGCCGCGATTCTGTAAATGTACTGACGCGAACAAATTGGCGATGAATTGTTGTAGTATGTCTGTAAGGAGCTGGACGTTGTGCCCGTCAGCGGAATTGGCGAAGAACTTCGGCGCGAGCGGACCCGTCAGGGACTGACGATCGACGACATCGCCGGGCGAACCAAAATTCCTGTCCGGTCGCTCGAAGCCATTGAATCCAATGCATTTGATCGTCTCCCCGGCATCGTTTTCACGCGCAATTTTGTCCGGCTGTATGCTGTCGCTCTGAAGCTCGATCCCGAATCTCTCATCGCCCGCCTGCCGAAGTTCGACCTGGAGTCAGCCCCGCTTCCCGATCCGCCGCGCACATACCAGCGCCGGGGGACGTGGGACCCGCGAGTGAAGGCCGCCGTGATGTCGGTTGTATGGTTGATTGTCGCAGGCGGCGCCGGTACGGGCACCTGGTATTACTACAACAATTATGGCCGGCATTTTGTGACTTCCGTGGCGGCCGCTCCGCCTCCGGCGACTTCCTCCAAGCCGGTTTCCATTCCTCCCGCGCCGCAGCCTGCGGTGACGGTTCCGGTCGCGCAGACGGGACCGCTCGACAGCAACCGGCCGGTACAGGTGGTGCTGACCGCGCGCGACGTGGTGTGGGTTCAGGTGAGCGCGGATGGGCGCACGGCGTTTGTGGGCACATTGCAACCGAACGATAAGCGGACGATTGAGGCCGACGATCAGGTGAAGGTTCTGATGGGGAACGCCGGTGGGCTGGATATTTCGCTCAACGGCAAGACGCTCGATCCGCTGGGGACGAAGGGGCAAACCCGAACGGTCAGGTTGACGGCGGCAGGTCCGCAGCTCGCGCCCCAAAATCAGCCCGTTTCTTCTCCACTCTAGCCTGATGGCGGGCGATCATCGCTGCCCGCTTTTCCGCGAACAGTGCGCGACGCCGCTGGCGATCCGCCGTGAGCAGTTCCGCGCGGCGGCGCTGCTTGATGCTGGTATCGAGCATGCGCCAGAATTTCACGAAGTACGCGACGGCCGACCAGGTAGAGAACAGAACCACGACGTAGAGCGAGATATCGGCCAGCGTTGAGACGGCAGGACGGCGCACGCTGATCAGCAGGAGCGAAATCGCCACCATTTGGGATACGGTCTTGGTTTTGCCCAATTCGCTGGCTTTGATCGTGAAGCCTTCTGACGCGGCGATGCTGCGAAGACCGGAGACGGCGAATTCGCGGCCTACGAGAAGGATCACCAGCCAGGCGGGCACCACATTTTCCTGCACAAGCGCGATGAGCGCGGCGGAAACCAGCAGCTTATCGGCGATGGGATCGAGCAGGGTGCCGATGGTGGTTTCCTGCTTCCAGCGGCGCGCGAGGTACCCGTCGAGAAGATCCGTGGCCGCAGCCACCCAGAAAATGAGAAGCGCGATGAGCGTGTTATCGAGCGTATGGCCGTGATAGTGGAACGCGATGCGGCCCTGAACGAGCACGGCGACGAGCAGCGGCACGAAAAAAATGCGGGCTATCGTGAGGCTATTGGGGACATTCATGCGCGCTCGCGGGACCGGGACCGGCTGTGGAAATCGTAGCGAATTCCGAGGCAAAAAGCCAGCATTGAATTTGCCTGATCCAATTCTATCCTCCGTAAGCTAACTGACTCAGGATAATCGGCTTACTCAGTTTGCTGCATTCCGGTTCAAACCCGGCGAAGCTCTTGAACCGTAAGCACTTTCATGACTTCTGCACAGAGTTTTCCACAGGATCGCCGGACTCTGAAATGCAAAATCTGCGCAGCTTGCGGCGGAGCGATTCCGGCGCTTCGACCAGGAGACGGCAATAATCGCCCTGGTATTCCTTGCGAAGAACCCGTCCCTGATCGTGCGCCACGGAAATCGCGCCGCCTTCGGAGAGGGGGATCTCGAATGTGACGGTCTCAACCGCATCGAACGCGAGGACGCGGTCAATGGTGGCGAACAATTCCGCCACGCCATCGCCGGTCATGCCGCTGACGAGGACGGCGGGGCCGGGCGAGCCGTGATCGGGATCGGTCATGAGGCGAGCAGCCAGGATATCCGCCCCCGCTTCAGATTCGAAAGAGGGAAGGCGGTCGCGCTTGTTGAGGACGAGAATGTGGGGCGTTTCGGACGCGCCGATTTCGCGGAGGACGCGGGCGACTTCTTTGACGTGACCGCGCGCGTCAACCGCCGAGACGTCAACGACGTGCAGGATGAGGGCGGCTTCCGCCACTTCTTCGAGCGTGGCGCGGAATGCCTGTACCAGGGTTGTGGGCAGATTGCGGATGAAACCGACGGTGTCGCTCAGAAGCACAGTTCGGCGCGAAGGCAGCAGGATGGGGCGGACTGTGGGGTCGAGCGTGGCGAACATTTTGGCGTCCGCGAGAACGCCGGCCGAGGTGAGGCGGTTGAAGAGCGTGGATTTTCCGGCGTTCGTATAGCCGGTGAGGGAGACAGTGGGGACCGGGATGGAGTCGCGCCTGCCGCGGTGGAGCGCGCGGCCGCGCCGGACCTTTTCGAGGTCGCGTTCGAGTTTGGCAATGCGCACGCCGATGCGGCGGCGATCGGTTTCAAGCTTGGTTTCCCCAGGGCCGCGGGTGCCGATGCCGCCGCCGAGACGGGAGAGCGACGCGCCTTGTCCAGTGAGACGCGGCAGCAGGTATTTCAACTGCGCGAGCTCAACCTGAAGGCGGCCTTCCGCTGTGCGGGCGCGGCTGGCGAAAATATCCAGGATGAGCTGAGTCCGGTCGATAACGCGTGTGCCGATCTCGCGATCGAGGTTGCGCTGCTGGGTTGGAGTAAGGTCGTTATCGACAATGACGACATCGGCCTGCAGGGCGTCGGCAAGTTGGCGAAGCTCAGCGACCTTGCCTTGTCCGAAGAGCGTAGAGGCTTCGGGGTCGGGACGAACCTGGAACGTCTCGCCCGCCACGATGGCCTTCGCTGAGGCGGCGAGCTCTTTGAGTTCCGCGAACGACTCTCCGGCGGAAGCCGATGGCGCGCCGCGGCCGCGCTCGAAGCCGGCCAGCAGCGCGCGCTCAGGAGACTGAATCAGAGAGATCGTCGGTGTCTGGTCCTTTAGAGAACGCCGGCCTCAGCTTTCCGATCCCGAGCCGGAAGAGGGCACGGGCGGAGGCGGCGGAGACGCCGGAGCATGGTGCACGCTTCGCACGATCACCACGGTCGAAATCGCGTGCTTGAAAATCAGCTGCTCCTGATTATTCGTTTCGAGCACAAGGGAGTACTTATCGAAGCTCTTAATACGGCCCGTGAGCTTAACCCCGCTGAGGAGGTAAATAGTAACGATTCCCTTTTCCTTGCGCGCATTGTTGAGAAAACTATCCTGAATATTTTGCGCCGGTTTATCCATCTGCAAATCCTGGCCCGAAAAATTGGAGTCCAGCAGGGCGGGCCGTCATCGCATTGTAGCAAGAACCGGATGTACGAAAATTTACGAGGGGCCTATTCGCCTTCCGGCGGACCGAGATCTTCTTCTCTGTTTTCGAATCGCGTTTGCGAATGCAGAAAGACGAGATCGATTTTTCCGATGGGCCCGTTGCGCTGCTTGGCGAGAATCAATTCCGCGAGTCCCTTCAGATCTTCGCGATCGCGCTGGTAGACTTCGGGGCGGAAGATGAAGCCGACGAGATCGGCGTCCTGTTCGATGGATCCGGATTCGCGAAGGTCGCTCAATTGCGGACGATGATCGCCCTGGCGGGTTTCCGTGGCGCGGCTGAGCTGCGAGAGAACGAGGAACGGGCACTCGAGTTCCTTCGACATCAGCTTGAGTCCGCGCGATAACTGGCTGACTTCCTGGTTGCGGTTTTCGCTGCGTCCGCGTCCGCTCATGAGCTGGAGGTAATCGACCACCACCATGCCGATCTGACCCTGCTGCTGTTTGAGCTTGCGCAGCTTGGCGTGCATGTCCATGAGGTTGGCGCCGGAGGTGTCGTCGATGTAGATGGGGGCTTCCACCATTTGGCTGGCGGCGGCGCGCAGTTTCTGGCGCTCCTGTTCGTTGAGGTAACCGGTGCGGAAGCGGTGGCTATCGACGCGGGCCGCGGCGCAAAGCATACGAGTCAGCAGGGATTCCTGCGACATTTCGAGCGAGAAGATGGCGACGGGCTGGAAAAGCTTGGCCGCTACGTACCAGGCCATGTTGAGGGCGAGGGCCGTTTTTCCCATGGACGGGCGCGCGGCGAGAATGAAGAGTTCGCCGGAGTGCAGGCCGCCCGTCATTTCGTCGAACTTAACGAAGCCGGTGCTGATGCCGCGAATGCGCTTGCTCGGATCGAGGAAGGCGTTGAGTCCGCCTTCGTAAGCCTGAATGACTTCGAGCGGAGTCATCAGGCCTTTCTGGCCCCGCTGATCGCCGAGGCGGAGCAGATTTTCTTCGGCGCCCGCGAGGATCTCGTTCGGATCTTCCTCGGCCAGCAGGGCGCGGTTCATCATGTGCTGCGCGGTGGTGGCGATGCGGCGCAGCGTGGCTTTTTCGCGAATGATGCGAACGTAGGCGTCGAGGTTGGAAATCTTCGGCAGGCCGTCGTCGAGGGAGACGAGGTACCCGAGACCGTCAACGGAATCCAGTTCGTTGCGGCGGAGCAGTTCGTTGGCGACGGTGACGCGGTCGATCCGCTCGCCGCGTTCGTGCCACTCAGACATGCGCTGGTAGATGCGGCGGTGCTTTTCGAGCGCGAAGTCTTCGTCCGAGAGAATACCGGCGATATCGATGAACCGGGCGTCGTCCAGAAGCAGGGACCCGAGAATGAACTTCTCGGCGTCGATGTTGGCCGGGAGGCCTTTCTCGATCGCGACGTTTTGAGGGTTCATGGGAACGGAATTCAGCATAGCCAAAGTCGCCTGTGGATTCCTATGGTGAATTTCTGAGCTATCTCAAAGCCACGCCAATTGGGCTTTGGGGAGAGAAATCCTCAGGTTCGGAGAGCGGAAATCCACAACTACATCTTAGCGCCAGAATGTTTTGGGTTTGTAGGGCGGGGCTTCGCGGCCCTGCCGCAGGCCTTCCGGCCGACGCGGAGTTACCGCAATGTTTCGGACAACATGCGCCGAGCGAAAGCTCGGCGTGCAGGGCCGAAGAAGCCGTGAATGAATCAACGTCCCTGACAGCCATCCTGATCAGGCAGGGGCTCTCGATCATTTCGAGCGGAACTGGAGCCAGTCGGCCTTGCTTTGTGGTGGATTTCGCTCAACGAAT
>CAZWTH010000193.1:0-4805 GCA_964636715.1 uncultured Solibacteraceae bacterium
TCAATCGGTTTCTGACCGAGCATCAGCGCCGAGTAGTTCTAAAGTCCCGAGGCGCCTGGCCGCCGCACGGTACTTCCGGCCGGACACTGGAGCAAATTTTCTTACTAAGTTCTTTACACTCCTGATAAACTTGGGACTCGACAGGAGTCAATGTGACTTATCCAATCACCGGGCGGTTTCGGGCAGGGCTACTTTGCGCGACATTCGCGATTCTCTCCGCCACGACCGTCAAGGCTGACCCATTCGCCTATCTGGCATCCAGCGATAGTTCGTTTGGAGTTATTAATCTCCAGACTGGCTTGTACACGCCGCTTGGCGAAACTTCGCTGGGAGATTGCGAGAAGATCCTGTATGGCCTGGGCGTCGCCAATGGCCTGCTGTTCGCGACCACTTATGAAACGGATGCCGGCGCGCTGTTCACGGTCAATCCGGCGAACGGTAACCTGACATTGGTTGGAAATGCAAACGCCAGCAACCAACCGGCAAGCGCCGACGAACCCACGATTAACTTCTGGGACTTTGGCTCAACAAACTCCGGTCTTTACGGCATTGACGAAGCGTCCAAAGACCTTTACTCAGTCAACCCGAACAACGGGGCCGCTACACGGATCGGGAATACGGGCATCACCGATTTCGAGCACTGGAGCCAACTCTCGGAAGGTTCCGATACTCTCTATTTCGCCAACGGCGACACCCTTTATTCAGTCAGTACGACCTCGGGCCACGCCACTGAAATCGGTTCGACTGGCGGGCCTCAGATCGGCGCGATGGTGTACGCAAACGGAGTCCTCTACGGAGGACAAAATCCTGTCGGGGACCAGTGCGGGGATTGTGTTCCCCCGCCCGACTGCCAACAGAATTGTGGTGACGGTGGCCTGGGAGCAGCAAAACCTGTACCGGGCTTAAACGTCGTCATCCTCAACACGGAGACGGGGAACTCCACCCTGCAGACGCCCGTTTTGGGCCTTGCCGGCGACGATTCGTTTGCCGCCCTCGCTTCCGCGGCGGATTTGGCGACGCCAGAACCCTCGACGGCATGGCTCGCCGGAATTTCCGCTGCCGCTCTGCTGTTTGCGCGGCGGCGGAAAATGCGCAGCCAGTCCGTTTAGAAACCAATCGGCTTCTTACGAGCCCCACTTCCGGCGCAGTTCATTCAGAAACCGGGCCGGCTCGCTTGTTTCGATCAGAACCGGATCATCCCCATTCGTGGACGGCAGGAGTACGACCTTGGCGCCGTCTCCGCGGTACATCCGGACTTCGGCGCCGCTTGCGACGCGAAAGAAGCCTGAATGGTAATGCGCGTTGCCGAAGCCATTCGTCCGCGCGACTGGCTTCCAATCGGGATCGGATGCGAAGTCAATCACGCGGGCCTGTGTCAGATCAATATTCTTCGCGCCGAGCGTAACGGGATAAAAGTGGTCGCGTATTGCGAGAGAACCGCGCGTCAGCGTGTACTCCGGCAGACCCGGCGAATAAAACAGAGTTCCGATAACGAGCGTGGTGGCCGCGGCGACGATTGCGGCAGCGATCCAGGCAGTCCGGGGACGCGAGGAAGGCGGTGGCGCCGGCGCAAACCGCGCAAGCGCAGCGGAGCCCGCAGGCCGCGTCCACGAGACAAATCCATCCACGTCATCGGGGCTGAGTACGAAATTTCCGGCACTGGTCACGACGATCACCGCGTGGCTGTGACGCGTCACAAACCAAGTGCTTTTTCCCAGCTTCGGTGAACGGAAAACCCCGTAGTAGCCGAATAATCCTCCACTTCCGAAAATCCGATGGCTCCCCTGCAAATCTTCACTCGAGGCGATTCTTACTTCGCGGATCGACGCGAGAGGGATCTTCAGGTTGCCGGCTATTCGATGGACAGAGAGAAATCCATCGCCGATCGAGTACCCGGTCGGCGACCACGCGAATGACACCGCCAGCATCGCCACGAACACGATGCCGACGGCGATACTCGCGGTCGCCAGTCCGAGAATCACAAACATCACGCAGACGACGGTCGAAATTGTCTTCGCCGCCGAATCGTACGAAACGGTAAACGATGCGCTTGCCGGAGAAGACATGGGTTACTTCCGTTTCGCCTTCAGCTCGGCCAGCAGACGGCTCACTTCATCCTCTTTCTCCAGAGCGGCGAAGCGGCCGTTGACATCGTCGGCAAGCAACTCCGAGGACGCCTGCGTTCTCGCCTCGGTGTGCTGCACTTTGTTCTTCATGCGGTCGAAAGCCGCGGCTTTCGATCCATCGCCAATAGCGCGGCCGGCGTCATTCGCTTTGCCCAGAGCACGCGAGCGGCGATGCTGCGCAATCAGCATGTCACTCTTCGCTTTGGCCTCCTCCAGCTTCTGCTGCAGGCGAATCAGCGCCTGACGCAGCGTGTCGACCTGAATCTTCTGATCGTCCACCTGCTGCCGGAAGCTGGCCGCCGTGTTGCGATTGCTGAGCGCGCGCTCAATTGCCGCGCGCGCCAGCTCATCGTCACTCTTGTCGATCGCCAGCTCGGAGCGCCGCATCCATTGCTGATCGGCCTCCTCGTTCTCCTTCTGCTTCTTTTCGAGAACATGCTGGTCGGCAATCGAAATCGCGACCTGTGTTTTGACCTGGAGCAGCTGGTTCTCCATGTCGAGAATGATCTGCTTGATCATCTTCTCCGGGTCTTCGGCCTTATCGAGCAGGTCGTTGAGATTGGCCCGGACCAGCGTGGCCACACGTTCCAGTAACGCCATGATGCTGTACTCCTTTTATTTATGCGGTTACGGCCTTAGCCTTATCGCCACCGCCGCCGTTATCGGGCTTCGGGGCCTTGTCGCCAATGGTGCGAACACGCGCCAGAAGATCGTTCAGCGGCATGCCGGAGAGCGTCTCGAAGAGCGCCGGGATCTGCGCCGCGACCTTGGTGAGATCGCCAGTGATCTGGTGCATCCCGGTGGATTCATTCGCTCCGGTCGACACGATGGTGATCTTGTCGACGTTCGCCAGCGGCGAAGCGAGAGACTTGACGACGTCCGGCAGCATGCTGATCAGCTTGTCGGCGATCGCAGCCTGGTTGTATTCCTGATAGGCCTCGGCTTTGACGTTCATCGCCTTCGCTTCGGCTTCACCCTTCTTCAGGATGATTTCGGCTTCGGCTTCACCCTGCGCGCGGATCGCGGCCGCCATGCCTTCGGCTTCGTAGATGCGGCGCTGGCGCTCCGCCGTGGCGAGCGTTTCGATGCGTTGGCGTTCGTACTCCGCGGACTTCGAGACAGTCGACGTCAGCTCACGATCGCGGCGCAGAATTTCAGCTTCCTGCACCTTCACTTCATGCTCCTTTTCGATCTGGCGAATAGTGACTTCTTCCGCGCGCACCTGCTGCTGCATGACATTGGTCTGGATTTCATAGGCCTTATCGGCCTGCGCCTGCTGCTTCTTGACGAGTTGCTGGTATTCGGCCTTCTTCACCTCGAGGTCCCTCTGCGCTTCGGCCTGTTTAGCCTGGGAGAGAGTCTCGGCGATTACCCGTTCCTGATCGGCCTGCGCTTTGGCGACGGCGGCTTCACGCTCGGCTTCGGCGCGCTTGATGGCGGTATCGCGATCGGCTTCGGCGGAGGCGACATCCGCGTCGCGGCGAATACGCGCGATATCCGGCCGGCCCATGTTGCTGATGTAGTCGTTCTTGTCGCGAACTTCCTTGATGGTGAATGAAATGACGTCAAGCCCCATCTTGTTCAGATCGTCCGCGCAGGTGGAGCGCATGCGTTCGCCCACCATTTCGGGCTGCTTCACGATCTCTTCCACCGCGAGCTGGCCGATGATGCCGCGCAGATGTCCCTCCATCACGAGGCGGATCAAACCTTCGCGCTCCGACGGCGCTTTGGTCAGAAACTGCTCGGCGGCGGTGAGGATGCTTTCGGGATCCGACTTCACCTTGATCTGCGCCACCGCTTCTACCGTGACGGCGACGCCCTGACGCGTGTAGAGGTCCTGCGTGGGCGCCACGTCGAACGACATCAATTCGAGCGATAGCCCCCGGCAGAGCTCGATCATCGGCAGGACAACCGTGCCGCCGCCTTTGATGACGCGCGGCGCGCCGCGGAAACCGTAAACGATCAGGGCCTCATTCGGCCCAGCCTTTCGATAGAGCCGCGCGGACATCGCGATGATGAACACGACGGCGAGAATCGCCAAACTCACAATCACAACAACCTGCTTGTCCATACTCTCCCTGTTTACCTTTCTTCCGTTAGGTCGGCCAGCGGGTCTTCCCACGGCCGAACGTAAGCAATCCCTTTCTCGTAGCGCGTTACGATGACTTCCGCGCCCCGGGGAATGGCAGCGCCATCCTCGGAACGCGCACCCGTCGCGCGGCGGGCGCCCTCCTGCGAATACGTAATTTCTCCCGTGCCGCCTTCGCGAATCGGCAGAGTAAGACGGCCCAGCACGCCGATCATCCTGTAATCGGCCGGATCGAGCGCGTGATCATGGCGCATCAAAACCTTTGTCATAAACCAGAACACCAGCGACGCGGAGCCAATGCCGCTGATGGCGGCGATGCTCAGCGAGACGATGAACCATACGCCGTACACGTGCAGCAGCAGGTAGCCCGCGCCGCCGAACCACGCGAGAAACGCCGCGACCGTACCGATGTTGAACCACGGCAGATGCGCGCCCGCGTGCATGCGGCCGCCGTGAAAATGCGGCAGATGGGCGTGGTGGTGTCCCCCAAACAGCGCGAGCGCGCTGAGCACAAAGCCTACGATGAGGCAGACGAGATAAAAATCGGACAAAGTCATTTAGCGGCCTGCTGTCTTCTTGTCTTCGGTCCT
>CAZWTH010000194.1:0-10306 GCA_964636715.1 uncultured Solibacteraceae bacterium
CAACGCCGTCACCCGGTTTCAGCGGCGAAGTGATTCGCTCCGGCGCGATCACCACGCTCTCCGGCAGCACCGAAACGACCTTGCCGGCGCAAACGCCGCGATGCCGCGGAGCCCGTCCGCGAACCACCGTCTGATGATTCGTCCCCGACGCGAACCACGGACCCAGCCCGCGCGAATACGCCTGCTCCAACCGGCCCATCTCGGTGGCCAGCTCCGCGCGATCCGATTCCACCCCAGCCCATGCGCGATCCACCGCATCCCGATAAGCTTTCGTGGTCAGCGCCACGTAATCCGGATCTTTATATCTTCCTTCGATCTTCAGCGACCCAACGCCCGCCGCCACAATCTCCGGTACATTCGAAACCGTACAAAGATCGCCCGGCGAAAGCAGATAGCGGGCATCGCCCAGCGGTTCCTGCTCGCCATCCACCATCAGGTCATAGGAAAGCCGGCACGCCTGCGCGCACTGTCCCCGGTTCGCGCTGCGCCCGCCCCACGCCTCTGACGAAAAACACTGCCCGGAATAAGCGACACATAAAGCGCCGTGGACAAAAATCTCCAGCTCGCATCCGGTCTGCTCGAAGATCGTCCGCACCTCGCTGAGCGAAAGCTCCCGTGCGAGCGTGACGCGATCGACGCCCAGGTCCTGCGCAAAGCGCACGCCCGCCGCGTCGGTGATGCTCATCTGGGTACTGGCGTGGAGTTCGAGATCCGGCGCGATCTCACGCGCCAGTTTCAGTATGCCGACGTCCTGAACAATCAGCGCATCGAGGCCTGCCTCCGCCACCGCCGCGATTGTGCGGGCAGCCTCCGCCAGTTCATGTTCGAAGACCAGGGTGTTGAACGTCAGGTATCCCCGAACACCACGTCCATGCAGTAGCCGGACAGCCTCCGGCAATTCCGCCAGCGTAAATCCCACCTTAGCCCGCGCGGAAAAGTGCTGTAGCCCGAAGTAGACAGCATCCGCGCCGGCCTCGATTGCGGCCCGCAGTTGCGGCCAGTGCCCCGCGGGACTCATGATTTCCGGCTTATTTCTGCCCGCTAAAGAATTGGAACTACAAGCCATCGAGCTGCCGTCTATCCCCATGGTGGCACGGCGTCCTGGGGCGCCGTAATCTCCCCATATAAACCAAAGATAGGAAACATAGGCACGTTGTCGGCGTGCTATCGTCAATTCATTGTGAAACTCGCGAGACTCACCGCTCTCGCGGCCTTGTCGGTGGCCGCGTTCGGTGCTGCGGACAATATTGTCCTCGACACCATGGGTCAGGAATTGCAGCGCAATTTCGACGCTCTCAAAAAGACCGATTCCCCGCCCTACTTCATGGCGTACGAAATCACGGACCTGAACACGCGCGTCGTCGGCGCAACGCTTGGCGTCCTGGATTCCACCCAGAACACGCACAACCGTTATCTCGACGTCACGGTGCGCGTCGGCAGTCCGGAGATGGATAACTACCGCCGGTCTCGCGGTGAGCAGGTGCAGTTCACGTCAGCCGCGCCGGTCACGATTGAGGATGTGCCAGGCGCGCTCAAGCAGCGCATGTGGCTCGAAACCGACCGCGTCTATCGCGCCGCGGCCGACCGGCTCGTGCGCATCAAGACCGGCCAGCAGGTGAAGGCCGCGGATCGCGACCAGTCCAACGATTTCTCGAGCGAAGAAAGCTACGTCCACACCGAAGAGCTGAAGCAGCCCGTGTGGGACGAATCGAAGTGGGAACAGGAAGCCCGCGACTGGTCGCGCGACTTCCGCTCTTATCCCGATCTGCTGTCGTCTTCCGTTTCGGTATCGATCCAGCAGGATAACCGCTACTTCGTCAACACCGAAGGCACGAAGATCGATCAGGGCCGCGGCTATGCGCGCATCATCATCTCGGCGAGCGCCAAGGCCAAAGACGGCATGGACGTCGCGGATTTCGATTCCTTTGAAGCGTTCGACATGAACGGCCTTCCGAATGAAGCGCGAGTTCACGACGCGATCAAAAAGGTGGGGACCCACGTCGAGGATCTGCTGAAGGCCCCGGTCGCCGAACCGTTCGTCGGCCCCGCGATTCTTTCGGGCCGCGCGGCGGGCGTGTTTTTCCACGAGATCTTCGGCCACCGTATTGAAGGACATCGCCAGAAGGACGAGAGCGAAGGCCAGACGTTTACCGAGAAAGTCGGGCAAAAGATTCTGCCGGATTTCCTCACCGTCACTTTCGATCCCACCAAAAAGAATATTGCCGGCGTGGATCTGAACGGCTATTACGAATACGACGACGAAGGCGTGAAAGCGCGGCCGGTGGTTTCCGTTGAAAACGGCGTGCTGAAGAACTTCCTGATGTCCCGTTCGCCCATTCAGGGCTTCGATCATTCGAACGGCCACGGACGCCGTCAGCCTGGCCGCGAAGTGGTTTCGCGCCAGAGCAACCTCATTGTGTCGAGCTCCAAGGCAGTTTCCGATGAGGATCTCCGCAAAATGCTGATCGATGAGATCAAACGTCAGGGCAAGCCGTACGGGATTTTCTTCGACAACATTACGAACGGTTTCACCACGACGCAGCGCGGCGGTCTCCAGGCGTTCTCTGTGGTTCCCGTCATTGTCTATAAGGTCTTCCCCGATGGCCGTCCCGATGAACTGATCCGCGGCGCGGATATCGTGGGAACTCCCCTGGCCAGCTTCGCCAAGATTCTCGCGACAGGCAATAAGGACGAAGTGTTCAACGGCTTCTGCGGCGCGGAATCCGGCAGCGTACCGGTATCGGCCGTCTCGCCCTCCATCCTGATTTCGGAAATTGAAGTAGAGAAGAAGCAGCAGGGCCAGGATCTCCTGCCGCTGCTGCCGTCGCCGCTCTCCTCCGCGGCTACGCCTGGCGCAAACACGGGAGCCAACCGATGAGCCGCAGAATTTTGGGGATTGTTGCCGGTTCCCTTTGCGCCGGAGCGCTCGTCTGGGGCGCGCAGACCGCCGCGCAGGATCCCATCTTCGAAGCGATGAAGACCGAGCTCAGCCGCTCGATGACGCTCTCGCTGAAGCAACTGGAGAAGCCGTACTACATCAGCTACACGATCGAAACCGGCCATCAATGGGGCGCTACCGCCGTCCAGGGCGGCCTGCTGGGAACGTCCTCAGAGCCGTTCCGCTACCCGCAATTGCAGCTTCGGGTAGGAGACTACAAATTCGATCAGACGAATTTCGTCGGCGGGGGCCGCGGTCCTTCTTATTCTCTGAGCGGCTTCCCGCTCGATAATAGTCCGGACGTCATCCGCCAGTATCTCTGGCTCGAAACCGACTCCGCCTACAAGGCTTCACTCGATGCGATCGCGCGCAAGCGTTCCGCGCTGCGCAGCGTAACGGTCAGCGATGAGTTGCCCGATTTCGATCCGGCGAAACCAAACACGATCCTGAAAGACCGTCCGCTGGCGCAGTTCGACGATAAAACCTGGGACGCGCGCACGCGGCGCGTTTCGGCCGTCTTCAACGCATACCCGGATTTGCGCGGGTCGGTCGCCGACTACAACGCCATCGATTCCATTCATCGCTACGTGGATTCCGAAGGCGCCGCCATCCGGCTGCCGCAGAGCCTGGGTCAGTTCCAGATTCGCGCTTCCGCGCAGGCTCCGGATGGAATGATCATGCGCGACGCCGCGCTGTTCTACACGAACGATCTGACGAAGATGCCGTCCGAAGCGGAGCTGACCGCCGCCGCCAAAGACGTGGCGGAAAATCTCACGAAGCTGGCCGCCGCTCCCATGGGTGACAACTATTCGGGGCCGGTTCTGTTCGAAGGCGTTGCGGGGCCGCAGTTGCTGGCTGAGCTTCTGGCGCCGAACCTCCACATCGCGCGCAAACCGACCGGCGCCCGGACGTCCAATCCCACGGAACTCGAAGGCCGCCGCGGCGTCCGCATCATGCCCGAAATGTTCGACGTGGTGGATGACCCGACGCTCAATCTCTTCGGCCACACCGAAGTGGATGACGAAGGCGTCATGCCGCATCCGATGACAATGGTGGAGAAGGGCGTGCTGAAGGATTTCTACCGCACCCGCACTCCCGTACGCGGCTACAACGATTCGAACGGCCATTCGCTGATGGGCGGCGCGACCGCTCCCACGAACCTGATTGTCACTGCCCACGAAACCAGTTCGATCTCCGATCTGAAAAAGAAAATGATCGATCTTTGCCAGCAGCGCGGATTGGAATACGCCATCGTCATTAAGAAGATGGACTTTCCGTCGACCGCGGTGGGCGAGGAAATGCGCCGGCTGATGAGCGGCGGCGCCGGCCGTCCGGTGGCGATGCCCCTCTACATCTATAAGCTCTATCTCGATGGCCACGAGGAACAGATTCGCGGCGTCCGGCTGCGCGCTGTGAACGCGCGTTCGTTGAAAGACATCCTCGCCGCGGGCGACGATAAGAACCGTCTCGATTACCTCGAAAACGGCGTTCCCTTCGCGGAAGTCGGCGGTGGCGGATACACGGCTGCCGTAACCGTGGAAGCCCCGTCGCTGCTGATTGACGATCTGGAGCTGACGAAGATGGAAGATGAACTTCCCAAGCTGCCTGTAGTATCCTCGCCGCTGCTCGCTCAAAAATGAAGATTCTCGGCCGCTACGTATTTCGAGAAATACTGGCCGGTGCGTTTCTTGCGATTGTCGTCGCCACCTTTGCGATTTTCCTGCAGCGCATAGGGCCGCTGTTCGAACTGCTGGTGCGTTCGAAGCGCGCCAACGTGGCGCTGGAGCTGATCGCGTTCCAGTTGCTCCCCATTCTGGACCTCAGCATTCCTTTCGGCATGCTGGTCGGGGTCCTCGTCGGGCTCGGCCGCCTCTCCGGCGATAACGAAATGGTGGCGATGCGCTCCACCGGCGTTTCCACGCGCAGAGTCGCTATACCCGTTCTGATCTTCGCCACGCTGGCGGCCGCGGTTTCCGCAGCCACATCGCTCTGGTTTAATCCGCTCGCCATCCAGAAGCAGTTCCGCCTGCGCAACAAGATTGCGGCGGAGCAGGTCACGGCCAATGTTCCGCCGCGCATTTTCCAGGAACAATTCACCAATGACAATACGGTGCTCTATGTGGATGACGTCAGTTCCGGAACCGGACCGGCGGTCTGGAAACGTATTGTCATTGCCGATACGTCGCCGCCCGCCTCGCGCAAATCCACGCATGGCGGCGGCCATCCCAACGGTCCTCTCATCACGCTCGCGCAGGAGGCTGTTGCGATTCCGGATCAGGCCCAGGGCCGCATCCAGCTCCATATGTACGGCGAGAGCACGCATGAATCGTCGATCGACGAGCAGAAAGGCGAACGCGGTATCCACACGCTGGCGCCCACCAGCGATATGGCGCTCGATGAAGCTCCGCCGCGCGAGCAGACGGCCAAAGCCTTTCAGGACATGCTCACGCCGGAGCTCCTGCGCTTTATACGCGGCGCCCCGAAAGGCAGCCAGCCGTGGATCGACGCCTCGATCGAGTTCCATACCCGCATCGCGCTTCCGGTGGCGTGCATCATGCTGGCGATGATCGGAATTCCGGTGGGCACTTCCTCGAAGCGAGGCGGACGTTCCTCCGGGTACGTCTGGGCTATTTTCCTTTGCTTCTTCTGCTACTATCTGGCGTTCATTTCGCTGACGCATACGGCGCAGACATCGCACAAGCTCAGTCCGCTGGTAGCGGCGTGGCTTCCGAACGCCGTATTTGGCGTGGCCGGTATGATTTTGATCGCCCGCATGGAGGCTCCAGGGGACCGCGATCTTCTGGGCGGAATCCGCGGCGCCATCATGGGATGGGTTTCGTCGGTTGTAACCCGCGTGACCAGTCCGAAAGAGACAGCCACGCCCAGCCGCTCTCTGATTCACGTGACGATTTTCCGGATCATGGACAATTACGTCCTGAGCGGCTTTCTGTTTTATTTCCTGCTCTGGATCGCGGCGTTCGTCGCGATGACGCAAATCTACAATTTCTTCGAACTGCTGGGCGACATCGTAAAAAATAACATCCCTCTGTCGGACGCTCTTCGCTATCACCTGTATTTGACGCCGGAACTGATTTATCGCCTGCTGCCCTTCGGCGTCCTGCTGGCCGTTCTGGTCACCTTCGGAATCATGACGAAGAACAATGAGGTGACCGCATTTAAAGCCTGCGGCATCGGCGTGCGGCGTCTGGGGATTCCCGTGATTCTGATGAGCGGCGTGATCAGCGTCGCGGCGTTCGCGGCAGATTATTCCTGGATTCCCCAGGCCAATCAGACTCAGAACGCGCTGCGGAACAAGATCAAAGGCCGGCCGGCCCAGACTTTCAAGCGCCCCGACCGTCAGTGGGTCTATCACAGGAACCACGTCTTTTACTTCCGGCATTTCGATTTCGAGCACAACGTGATGGCGGAGCCGTGGGTCTATGAGATCGATCCGAAAACCTGGCAATTAACACGGCAGATCAATGCAAAGAGTGCGCGCTGGGCTCCCGATGTCAAGGCCTGGATTTTCGAACAGGGCCAGGTGATCGATATCTGCAGGCATACCCTCGAATGCCAGGTGACGACTTTTACGGCCACCAGTTTTCCCGAAATCACCGAGACCCCCGAAAATACATTCATGAAGGAAGTGAAACCGGACCTTCAGATGAATTACGTGGAACTCGGAGCCTACATCAAAGACCTGAAAGACGCCGGATTCGATACCCTGACCCTGCAGGTGGAGTACTACAAGAAATTCGCGATGCCGCTGTTCGCGCTCACCATGGCTCTCATTTCGGTCCCGTTTGGATTCCTGGTGGGAAACCGGGGCGCCATGGCGGGCGTGGGCGTCAGCATCGGCCTTGCAATTGCTTATCTCGCAATCAGTACGTTGTTCGAACAAATGGGAAACGTGGGTTCTCTCAGACCGGATGTCGCCGCGTGGGCGCCGAATGCGCTCTTCTCGCTGAGCGGACTTTATCTTATCCTTCGTATGAGAAGTTAGGACCCGACGGATGCGCCCGCGCGGAATTGCCGCTCTCGTCATCGCGCTCTTCATGACTACTGCGGCCGCATCCGCCGTCACGGTCACCGGCAGCGTTGTGGACGACACCGGCAACCCGGTTCCCGGCGCGCGAATTACCGCGGAGAGCGCGAGCGTCACCGCAACGGCCTCCAGCAATGCTTCCGGCGTGTACCATATGGACGTTCCCGCGGCGGGAGACTACCGGCTGAGGGTGGAACGCGAAGGCTTTTTTCTGCTCACCATCCCTGGCGGGCATCTCGATCCGGCCGCGCCTCTCGATATCCACCTCACGCACCTGCGCGAACTCACCGAATCGGTGAACGTCTCGTACTCGCCGCCGGTCGTCGATCCCGACTCGACCGGTGAAGTGAAAAGGCTCGATGGACAGACGATTCTCAATCTGCCTTACGCCGCCTCGCAGGACTACCGCCGCGCCCTGCCCCTGATGCCGGGGGCGATTCAGGACAACAGCGGTACGGTCCATTTCAACGGCGGCGCGCCCAACGAGACCAGCTATCGGCTCGATGGCTTCGATGTCTCGAACATCGCCAGCGGCGGCCTCACCGCGCGCCTCAGCGTGGACACGCTGCAATCCGTCGAATGGACCGCCGATCGCATGCCCGCGGAGAATAAGGGCTCGGCCGGCGCGATTGAAATCCAGACCGAGATGGGTGACGATCGCTGGCGCTTCGGAGCGACGAACCCAATTCCGTCGGTCGATACCCAAAGCGGCCTGCACGTGAGCCACTGGTCGCCGCGGTTCATGGCTTCGGGCCCGATTAAAAAAGGCAAAGCCTGGTTTCACACTGCGCTCGATCCGTTTTACACAGCCGATACGGTGCCCGGCCTGCCTGGTGGACAAAACCGCACCTCGAATTTCACGGGGAGTGATCTGACGCGCGCGCAATGGAACATCGCCGCCTGGCAGACGCTGACGGCGGGCTTTCTCTACAATCGCGGCCAATCGTTTCGCAATGGACTTTCAGTGCTGAATCCGGCGGAGACCACGGTGAACGGGCGCTCGGCCCTCGCGGTCGGCACCCTGAAAGATCAATTCATCGTCCATGGCAATCTGATCGAGACCGGTTTCGCGCAAACCAGCGAATACATCCGCATGTCGCCGCTTGGCTCGAACGCATATATGCTGACGCCGTTCGGCGCATCGGGCAATTATTTTCGCGATCAGACAACGCATTCCACGCGTCAGGAATACACGCTCAACGCCGCTTTCCACCAGGCGCATATCGGCGCCGGAACGCACCAGTTCCGCGCCGGAGTCGATGCCGAAAACAGCGATCTGGAACAGACCGTGATGCGCCATTCCCTCAGCGTGGTGCGGGCGGATAATTCGACCGTTCGTCAAATCGATTTCGAAGGCAACGGGCGGGAAGTCGCGGGAAATCTGGAAGTCTATTCTTATGCGACGGACCACTGGACCTTCGGCGAGCGCGTCACGCTCGACATCGGATTCCGCACGCAATGGAACAGGCTCACCGGCTCGACGCCGGCTGCGCCGCGGATCGGCGCGTCGTGGACGCCGTGGAAAAAAGCGAGCATGAAATTCTCGGCCGGCTGGGGCGTTTATTACGATTCGATTCCGCTGGGACTGTTTGCGCTGGGCGAGGACCAGAGCAGCGTCACCACATTTTTCCCGCCGGCGGGGATATTTGCCCCGCAGGCGGCCCCGATGCAAAGTATCTACCGGGTTGTGACGAGCGATTTGAGGACGCCGCGTTTCACGCTGACGAGCGCGGCCGCCGAGAGCGCCCTGCCGCATGGCTTTATGGCGCGGGTGGACCTTACGTCGCGCCAGGGCAGTCGCGGTTTTGCGTTCGATCAGTATTTGGCGTCGCCCGTTCTCAACGAATACGTCGCCGATAATTCGCAACACGCGAGCTACCGCGCCGCGGAAGTCACCCTGCGCCGTACTTTCCGCGCGAAATACCAGTGGGCCGCCAGTTACACCCGCTCTTCGGCGCGATCGAACGCCGTTATCGGATATACGATCGAAAATCCGCTCCTTACCCCGCAGGCGGGCGGACCCGAGCCGTGGGACGCTCCCAATCGTTTCCTCATGTGGGGCTGGGCTCCGATTCAGAAGAAGTGGTTTCCCGGCGTCTTCCAACGCATCGTGGGCGATACCGACCTGCAGCTACTGACCGACTATCACACCGGGTTCGCATTCAATTCCACAACGGAAAACGGCTATCTTGCGGGCGCTCCCAACTCCCGGCGCCTTCCGGATTTCTTCTCGCTCAATCTCGCGATTGAGCGGCGCTTCCACTTTCATGGCTACCTTTGGGCAGGGCGCGTGGGAGCCGTGAATGTGCTCGCGCGATCCAATCCGAACGGCGTGAACAGCGATTACGATTCGCCGGAATATCTGACGTTCCAGCGCGGGCAGGGCCGCGCGCTGAATTTCCGGCTGCGCTTCATCGGAAGAAAATAATCCGCTTCAATTAATCGCCAGCGTGGTCGTCAGCCCGCTCGACTGGTCCAGATTCGGCCGGTCTTTCTCGTAAACCTTGATCACCACGCTATTTCCCACTTGCGCGTCCATCGGAATCTGTACGTTGATCTGCCACAACCCGGCGAACCCCGGCGCAAGACCGGAATACGTTACCGTCGCCGGGATGAACGCCGATGTACCGTTGGCCCCCGAGGAGGCAATCAACACGCTCGGCAAATCCGGCGCAGCCTGGCCCGAAGCGGGCGCTCCATCCGCCGGCGGACTGGATACCGGACCGACGCCGGTGCCATAAAGAATCACATACTGTCCGCGAGTCGCCACCCCCGTTACGCCGTTGACCGTACCATCCGGCAGATTCACCGCGAGAACCTGTCCGGAACCGCTCGCGTCCGCCGTAAACAGAGCGGGCGACGCGGGGGCCAGTTCGAGTTCCGCCGCCGCCATGATCTGGCCGGTGGATGGGCGAACCGCCAGAACGTCCGCGCTTCCGCTCGCCGGCAGATTCTGCGGCAGCACGATGTTATCCTGCACGGGCGAAACATAGAGCAGCGGCGCCGCCGCGCCGTTCACGGTGATTTGGGTATCGGCAAGCGTGTTGGGGAGCGGGAATTGGTTAGCGGGCGCGGGCGCCGTTCCATTCGCAATCGAATTGGTGGTTGCGGCCGGAAACAACGCCGCCACCGTCCCGGCCGAAAGCTCGCGAGTGCTGTAGGAAGCCGCGTTCGTGAGATTGATCTGCGGCACAAAATACAGAACGCGATTCAGCCCGTCTGTCGCCAGCACGTTGTTGGCTGGATCGACAAACACCGAATGCGGAGAGGTAAATTGCAGCGAGGCGTCGGGCTGATCGTCCGCCTGCGGCAGATTCGCCACC
>CAZWTH010000195.1:0-44395 GCA_964636715.1 uncultured Solibacteraceae bacterium
TCTGTTCGAGCGCCTGGGCGGCGCGTTCCACGCGAGCGTTCTCGCTGATGACGTGGCGGCAGCGGCGATAAACAGTCTCGTTGAGTCCTTCGCGAGAACGACTGAGATCGTCCAGAGTCACGTCGCGCAGGGCGCGGGAAAAATGGCGGGCGCCCGCCTCGCAATCGGCGCGGCGATTATTGTATTCGCCGCTCGAGTGCTGATGACGAACCATCGTGTTACAGATCACCAGCCACACGCCGGCCGGGATGGGAATCTGGCGATACTCCAGCGACCGGCAGTCGAGCAGCAGGGCGTGACCGGCTTTTCCGAAGCAGGAAATGAACTGGTCCATGATCCCGCACCGCGAACCCGCAAATTCATTCTCCGCCCGCTGACACAATTCCGCGATCTCTTTCCTGCTGAGAGAAAGACCGGAGACGCCAAGAAGCGCCAGGGCCGTTGCCACTTCGATGGAGGCGGAGGAACTGAGCCCCGCGCCCATGGGGACATCGCCCTCAATTTCCAGATCGGCGCCGTGAAGGCGATGGCCGAGGCGTTCGAGGATTACAGCCACGCCGCGAACATAATCGCTCCAGTTTTTCGCCGGATGGGCAGCCGAATCGTCCAGAGCGAATTCGCACTGCTTGCCCACGTTGGCGGAATGCATGCCGAGCGTGCGGTCAGGCCGCTTCGTCACTACCACGCGCGTCGCGAAATCGACCGCGGCCGGCATCACAAAGCCATCGTTATAGTCGGTAAACTCGCCAATCAGGTTCACCCGTCCGGGTGCGCGAAAAACGCGACTACTCATGCGGACCTTTGCGCGGGTTGCCTCGTGACGCCGCGCGGCGGCCGAAGAACAGCATGGCCAGACCGAACACCACGAGCAACAGGCCCCAGATGGCGTTCACGTTGATCCCGAGCGAACGCTGGTAGATCGAGGGATCGCCGAGCACGCCGTATGCCGTGAGTACGACTCCGATAATTGCGAAGAAACCGCCGATCGGCAGGCGGATATCCAGTCCCATAAAAACGTTTCTCCTACCAGAAGATGATGTTCAGCACTACAACCAGACCGAGCACGACGCACGCCAGAACAGTGGGCCGCTCGAACCAGCGGGCCGAATCGTCGCGGGGCCGCGGCGTGAGCGAATAGACCAGACCGGTGAGCTCGCTGTCCGGGCGCGGGCGAGTGGCAAGACTGACAAGAAGCGTGCACAGGAAGCATGCAGTCCAGGCGTAGATGGCCGTCCAGAAATTTTGCGCCATCTCGCTGGGATAGGTGTGTGTGATCGCCAGCCATCCGCCCTTGATTCCGGCGACAGCGCCCGCCGGCAGCGTGAGACCGTGATGAATCGCCGCCGCGATGGTGCCGACCAGCAGGCCGGAGAACGCTCCGTGGCCGGTGGTGCGCTTCCAGAACATGCCGAGCAGGAAGGTGGCGAACAGCGGGGCATTGACGAAGGCGAAGACCAGCTGGAGCATGTCCATAATGTTGTTGAATCGGGTGGCGGCATAGGCGGCGGCTATCGAGAGAAGGATGCCGAAGAACGTCGCCATGCGGCCCATGCGGAGGTAATGGCTGTCGCTCTCGCCTTTCCGGATGTATGCCTGGTAAATATCGTAGGTCCAGACCGTGTTGAAGGCGGTCACGTTGCCGGCCATACCGGACATGAACGAAGCCATCAGCGCGGCCAGGCCGAGGCCGAGGATGCCCGAGGGAAAGTAATGACCGAGCATCATGGGAATCGCCAGATCGTAATTCAGCGTGCCATCCGGCTTGGGCGGGAGAGCAAAACCGGTGTGGCCGGCATTCTGCGTGAGCGCGATCGCGATCATGCCGGGCAGGATGACCAGGGCGGGAAAGAACATTTTGGGAAGCGCGGCGATCAGCGGAGTACGCTGCGCGGCCGACATCGATTCGGACGCCATGGCGCGCTGTACGACGAGGAAGTCCGTACACCAATACCCGAAGGAGAGAACGAAGCCGAGGCCCATCGCCATGCTGAACCATTCGACGCCCATGGGATTCGCGGACGGGGAGCCCAGATACGCCCAGGAATGCGAGTAAGCGCCCGGCGCGAAGCCGTGGGCGACGGAGACGAGTTCCAGTTTCTGTTTGAGGCCGGTCCAGCCGCCGACGTCTTTGAGGCCGAGCGCGACCAGCGGCAGGAAGCCCGCGATGATCAAAAAGAATTGCAGCACCTCGTTGTAAATCGCCGATGTCAGGCCGCCCAGCAGGGTGTAAGTCAAAACGATGGCGGCTGAAACCAGGATGCTGAAGGTGAAATCCCAGCCGAGCAGGGTTTGCAGGAGCAGCCCCATCGCATAGAGGGAGATGCCGGAAGAAAACACGGTCATGATGGCGAAGAAGATGGCGTTGAGGCCGCGCGTCTTCTCATCGAAGCGGAGCTTCAGGTATTCGGGAACGGAGCGGGCGCGCGAGCCGTAGTAGAACGGCATCATGAAAACGCCGACGAAGACCATGGCCGGGATTGCGCCCAGCCAATAGAAGTGACTGGTGGCGATGCCATATTTGGCGCCCGACGCTCCCATGCCGATGACTTCCTGCGCGCCCAGATTGGCGGAAATGAAGGCGAGCCCGGTGATCCACGCAGGGATCGCGCGGCCGGAGAGGAAGAAATCGCTGCTGGTGTTCACATATCGTCTGAGCGCCCAGCCGACTCCCAGGACGAAGGCGAAGTAGATCGCGAGAATGACATAGTCGATGGCGTGAACTTCGATGTGGAACATAGATTGTTCCCGTTCATGCTATCAGTGACTGGGGACTCCGCGCCGGGCGGAAGCCCGGCCCCGCGTTTACATCAGGCGGACCACCAGCTCCGGCATGAGCCGCTGGAGGTTTTTGAGCGAGCGAGCGTGCCAGGGGTTCTTTTCGGAAGCGATGAACTCCAGGTTTGCTTCCTGGCGGTCGCGCGCGGCGATGACGAAGCGGGAAAACATCGTAATGCCCGAGCTGTTCAGAAACTCGAGGTCGCGCAGGTCCAGAACGATAGGCCTTTCGGAGCCGGCGAGCATTTCCATGAGCATCTCGAGAATCGGGGTGTAGTCCGCGGCGCCCGAGAGGCGCAGCGCGCCCTTGAAGCAGACCTTCGGCGCGTCTTCGTGCCGCTGTATTTCGAACGATTCGTCTTTGATGATCTTCATGCCGCGCCTCCGGGCAGATCCTTCAGTGAGAGCACTGCACGGGTCGTTACCGTCATGATATCCGGCGCGCCTGGACCCGAATCGAATTCCCAGCCCATACGCGCGCTGTAGTCGTTCAGGATCGTGAGGAGTCCGAGACAGGATTTCTGGGCGGGCGCTCCCTCCGAATTGATCTCGAGCTGCCGGACCAGCAATTCGCCTGCGTCCTCTTTGAGAATCCGCTCCACAAATTCCTTGTACTGCACGGCCTGGCCGTGGCTCACGCCATTCGTGGCGCGCACCGTGATCTGTTCCCGTGTCAGTTCCAGATGAATGCCGATCGGTACATCCACGCCGCGCTCGTGGTACTTCATCGCATTCTCCAGCAGCTCATTGGCAATGTAGGTAACGGCATGGCGGATGGCCTGTTGGCTGCCGTCATTCATCGACTCGCTCGCAGTGGGCAGGAAGGTGGTCACGTAGTCGCCGAGGAAGTCGGCGGAGAGACCGTTGTTGCGCCAGCGGGACTGGAGGGGCGCACTGAGAGGAGAAAAGGCGAGATGCAGATACTCGCAGTTCTCCTCCGGTGAATTCGGACAGTAGCCGATGGTTTGCGTTGCCATAGTCAGTCAGGCTCTCCTTTAATATTCGGCTCGATTTCTTCCGCGGCGTTTCGCGAGATAAAGGTTGCGGTCGGCGTCGTCGATGAAGGCCAGAAGATCGCGGTCGCGCGCGCTCACCGGAACGCGGCACACCATCCCAATGCTGACGGTCACGTGATCGCCGGCAGGGGACTTCTCGTGAGGCAAATTCGCGGCCGCCAGCGCTCCCAATATCGTTTGCGCTTTTTCGATGGCGCGGTCCCATTTGGCGCCGGGGAAAATGGCGGCAAATTCCTCCCCACCGTAGCGGGCCACAAGCGAGCCGTTTCCACAGCACCGTTCGATCGATTGCGCCACGGCTTTGAGGCACTGATCGCCGGCCTGGTGTCCGTAGAAATCGTTGTACGCCTTGAAATGATCCACATCGCAGAGCAGGATGGCGATGGGTTCCGAGCGCGAGGCGCAGCGCTCCCATTCTCTGGCCAGATATTCGTCGAACCGCCGCCGGTTCGCAATGCGGGTCAGGCCGTCAATCCGCGCCTTCTCGCTCTCCTCCGCGGCCGTATCGCCCTGCTCGATCAGAATCTGCACCAGGACTTCGAGATCTCCCTTTTCCTGGCGGATGGCGCTGAGGACGCGCTGCAGCTTTTGCTCCGCCGCCTGCCGTTCGCGAATTTCCGCCGTCAGGCTCTGACTGAGGCGGTAAAGATGCTCCTGCAGGATGTCGCCGTGTTCGGTGGCTAAGGCGAGCTCAATCTGATAGTCCTGAATTTTGCGATTCAGGAGTTCGAGCTGCTGCCGCAAATCGGGCGGGGGTTCCGGAGCGGCGGCGGGGGTTGCGGAACTTTCCTGGGCAGTCATACTCACGCGGGCTTGACCACCAGAAGACTCACGTCATCCATCAACTGCTGAACGCCGATATAGTCGCGAAGACTTGCCAGGACGGTCTCGCGGATGAGGTGCGACGGCTGCGTGTAGCTCGATTTCAGCACATCCGCCAGGCGCTCGACGCCGTATTGCCGGCCCTCCGCATCGATGGCCTCCGTGATTCCGTCGGTATAGGCCACCATGACGTCGCCCGGTTCGAGCGGAACTTTCGCTTCCGCGATGAAGGGAGATATATCTCGTTCGAGCCCCAGCGGAAAGCCGAGATCAATCGTGTCGTGCCGTTCGAGCGAGCCATCGGCGCGCATGATGAGAATCTCTTCGTGCTGGCCGCTGATGGTGACGAACCGGTCCTGATAGTGGAGCAGGCTCAACGTCAGGCTGCGGTCGCTCTTCATGCGGTGCGAATTATCGTAGACCACCCGATTCAGAACTTCGAGGAATTTGCGGCTTTCGTAACGGCCGCTGGCGAGAAGAGTCCGGATGGCGGTCTGCACCATGATGGCGAGGACGCCGCTTTCCAGGCCGTGGCCCGTCACGTCGCCGATACCGAGGACGATTCCGTTGTCATGGGCAACCACGTCAAAGTAATCGCCGCCCACTTCGGTGGCGGCTTCCATGTGGCCGGAGATGTCGAGCCCGGCGATGGCGCGAAGATCTTCGTCGCAGGGAAGGATCATTTTCTGGAGCCGCTGAGTGACTTCGAGCTCGGAGCTCATGCGAACGTTTTCCCGCGTGAGCTGCTCATTCAGACGTCTGATCTCCGCCTGAGCGCGTCTTCTTTCCGTGATGTCGGTCATGACCCCGACGAGTTCTTTTTTGCCTTCACCGCTCACCAGGAGAATCGAGGTGCGAAGCCAGACGGTGCGGCCATCCGCCGCGAGCATGCGATGTTCGAAGGACTGGCCTTCCGGGCGCTCGCTGGCCGCGGCGCAGCGGGCGAGTACCATCGCGCGGTCCTCCGGATGCACGTGATCGATCAGGAACGAGGGGGCGTCTGTCCATTGTTCCTGCGGGTAGCCGAGCAACTGCTCGGCTTCGTGGTTGATGTAGCTGAGCCGGGCGCCGGCCAGGTCGCCCTTCCAAAGGATCACCTGCACGGACTCGACGATCTGGCGGTAGCGCTGCTCGCTCTGGAGCAACTGCATGGCCTGGGCGGAGAAGCGGCGATCCACGAGGGAGGTCAGAATCGCAAGACTCAGGACCGTTAGAGCGATCGCCACGATTCCCGTGCCGCCGAGGGCGGTTACGCTCACGGAATGCGAGGTATCGATGGGCCCGGACATGGGAGTGAACGAGACGGCGGCCATGCCCGTGTAATGCATGACCGGTATAGCGAGGCCCATCAGAACCGCGCTGGCCACTTTTCGCCAGCCGACGGAGCGGGTTTCTTCGCGCAAATGGAAGGTCAGCCACAACCCCACCCACGAAATCACCACGGCGAGGACGACAGAGAGGGTGATCAGCGGGATCGACCATTGACACATCGCCGGCAGACGCATCGCATCCATCCCGACGTAATGCATGGAGGAAATGCCGGCGCCCATCAGCAGCCCGCCCAATGCGATGGACAGGATGCCCATGGAGCGGCGGCTGACGATGAACAGCGCGATAAAAGAGGAGACATCGGCCGCCAGCAGAGAGAGGAGCACGGTGGGCCAGTCGTACAGAACGGGTACCGGCAGGAAAAACGCCAGCATGCCCACGTAGTGCATCGCCCAGATTCCCATTCCCATGGCGAGAGAGCCGCCGGTCAGCCAAAGGAAGCGCACGCGCCCGCGGGCTGCCGTGACACGTCCGCCGAGATCGAGCGCTGCCCAGGATGAGAGGATGGCGATCAATACGGAGAGCGCAACCAGGCGGTAGTCGTACGAACCGGTCAGTGTGGTGGTCGGCGGCATCAGGATGTTACCTCACAGACAGGTGAACTGTCTGGGGCATCTATCGGCAGTTGCTTCTGAATTTCGAGAAAACGTGCCACGGCGTGTTTGAGCCAGCCTGTTACCTGATCGTAACGTTTATGGCCGGGATTTACTGCTCCATTTGGTTAATGGAGCCAGGCAAATTCCTTTTACTTTTGTTAGTAGCCGGTGCGCGAAACAGTTATGAATCGAAGGCGAAAAACAGTACGTCGGGAATACAACCGCGATATATCTCCTGACAAGTCAGTAACTTAAAACACATTCCGGTACGAAGAGAGATTCGAGAGAACGAAAACGCCGCCGATACGGATGGGGAAAGCGGAAGGGATCGAAACGGGTATTTTTATGCAGATCACCTCGGCAACTTCGGCGGATGCGCAGGCTGGTTCCTCAACGGACTCCACGCAACTGCGTTTCATTCAGGGCTATGTGCGGTCGCTCGGCGATGCGGGTGCGCGCCTCAGCGTGGTGCGGGATCCGGACACGCAGCGCTTTGTCGTGCAGGTCGTCGATCCGGAGTCGAAGACTGTTCTGGAACAGTTTCCGGCTGAAGATATTGTGAAGCGCCAGGCGGCCAGGCAAGCTGCCACCGCGGCCGATCACGATTTGAGCGCCGGCATTCAGGGCTGAAGGGCTTCTGGCCCCCGCTCACCGCGCGATCGGCGGAACAGCTTCGGACGTGATAGCATCTGAAGTCATAGATGAATAAAAATGCAGCCCCGGAGGAACGCCTCGCCTCCAGTTCGCGACGTTCGTCCGAAGAGCTGGAACAAATTGCGCGGCGCGTCCGGAGGATCAGTCTTCAGACGGTCTACGATGCGCGCATGGGGCATCCGGGCGGAGATCTTTCCGCGGCGGATATTCTGACCGTCCTCTACTTCAGCGTTCTTCGCGTCGACCCTGACAATCCGAAATCACCGGAGCGCGACCGCTTCATTCTGAGCAAGGGGCATTGCTCTGCCCTGCTCTATTCGACGCTGGCCGAAGCGGGATTTTTTCCCGCGGATCAGTTGGCGACTTACATGAAGCCGCTCTCGATGCTGAACGGACATCCGGACCGGAACAAACTGCCGGGCATCGAGGCAAATACGGGGCCGCTGGGACACGGGCTGCCGATCGGCGCTGGATGCGCGAAGGCGGCGAAGATGACCGGCGCGCAGTGGCGAACATTTGTTCTGACCGGCGATGGCGAGTTGCAGGAGGGGAGCAACTGGGAAGCCGCCATGGCGGCGAACCATTTCGGGCTCGACAATCTGACGGTCATCGTGGACCGCAATCGGCTGCAGCAGGGCGATACAACCGAAAACACGATCACGATGGAGCCGCTGGGTGAACGGTGGCGATCGTTCGGATGGGCGGTTCGGGAAGTGGACGGGCACGATCTGGCGGCGCTCTCTGAGGCGCTTCACGCGGTTCCCTTCGAAGCCGGGCGGCCGAGCTGCGTGATCGCGCATACGATGAAGGGCCGCGGCGTTTCGTTCATGGAGAACCGCGCGGAATGGCATCATCGGGTGCCGACGGAAGAGGAGATTGGATTGGCGCTGGACGAACTCGGGGACGAGGAATGAGCGGTCTGCACGATTGCCGGGTGGCGTTCGCGGAAACTCTGGCAGAACTGGCGAGCGCGGATTCGCGGGTTGTGGCGGTTTGCAATGACTCGGTGGGATCTTCGAATCTGAAGAACTTCCGGAAGCGATTTCCGGAGCGGATGGTGAATGTGGGAATCGCCGAGCAGAACATGGTCGGTGTGGGAACCGGGCTTGCGAATGGCGGACTGCTTCCGTTCGTGTGCGGGGCCTCGTGCTTTCTCACGGGGCGCGCGCTGGAGCAGGTGAAGGTCGATCTGGGATACAGCCGTTCGAACGTGAAGCTGTGCGGGATGTCGAGCGGCGTGGCTTATGGCGAGCTGGGACCGACGCATCATTCGATCGAGGACCTGGCGTGGACGCGGGCGATCGGGAATATGACGGTGATCGTTCCGGCCGATCCTTTGGAGACCGCGCAAGCTGTGCGGGCGGCGGCGGCTTATGAAGGTCCTGTGTTCCTGCGGTTGAGCCGCATGCCGGTGCCGGATGTGGTTCCCGCCAACTACGAATTTCAGATCGGGCGCGCGGTGAGGCTGCGCGAAGGACGCGACGTCACGCTGATCGCGAACGGCACCATGGTTTGCCGGGCGCTCGATGCGGCTGAACTGCTGGCGGCGGTGGGCGTGAGCGCGGCGGTGGTGAATATGCCGACGGTGCGTCCGCTGGACCGGGAGGCGATTCGGGAGGCAGCCGAGGCGGGGCCGATTGTCACGATTGAAGAGCATACGATTTCAGGCGGGCTGGGCGGCGCGGTGGCGGAGGTCGTCGTGACGCAGTGCCCCACGTGGATGCGCATTCTGGGCATCCCGGATCAGTTTGCGCCGACGGGGTCGGCCGCGTTTTTGTTTGAGCATTTTGGATTGACCGCGGAAGGGATTCGCCGGTCGACTGTGGAACTGCTGAAGGAGAGCGCTGGTGGCGCGCGGCAAATTCGTTCTGGCCGTTGATCAGGGAACGACGAACACGAAGGCGCTGCTGATGGCGCGTTCGGGGGAGGTCGTCGCGTCCGCATCGCGGCCGGTCGAAATTTCTTATCCGGCGCCGGGTTGGGTGGAGCAGGACCCGCGCGCGCTGCTCGATTCCGTTTTGAGCGCGGTTGGAGATTGCCTGGCGCAGGCGGAGGGGGCGGAGATTCAGGCGATCGGAATCAGCAACCAGCGGGAATCGGCCCTCGTGTGGGACCGAAAGACGGGGGAGCCGATTGGTCCCTGCGTGGTCTGGCAGTGCCGTCGGACGGCGCCGTTTTGCGATCATTTGCGGGAGCGCGGCCTGGAGGAATTGATCCAGGCGAGTTCCGGATTGCCGGTGGACCCACTGTTTTCCGCGTCGAAGATTGCGTGGCTGCTGAGCGAGGCCACGGACGCCCGGCGGCGGGCAAAAGCGGGCGAGCTGTGCGCGGGGAACGTGGACGGCTGGCTGCTTTGGAACCTGACCGGGGGAGCCGTGCACGCGACGGACGTCAGCAACGCGTCACGCACGCAGTTGCTGGGGCTGAGCGATGCGGCGTGGGACCCGGCGCTGATGGAAATTTTCGACATACCGGAAGCATGCCTGCCGGAGGTACGGCCGTCGAGCGGTGTATTTGGATTCACGCGCGCGCTGGGCGCATTGCCCGCCGGGGTTCCGATTGCGAGCATGATCGGGGATTCGCACGCGGCTTTGTTCGCGCATGCCGCCTTCACGCCGGGGGCCGCCAAGGCGACGTACGGAACAGGATCATCCCTGATGACGCTGACAGCGAAACCGGTGGCATCACGGTTCGGACTTGCATCCACGATCGCGTGGGGTATCGGGACGCAGGTTCAGTACGCGCTCGAAGGCAACATCACGAATACGGGTGGCGCCGTGCAATGGCTCGGGAACTTTCTTGGGCTACCCGATCCGGTTCGGGATACTGCCGCGCTTGCGGCGAGTGTCGCGGATTCGGGTGGAGTGTTTGTGGCGCCTGCGTTCGCAGGGCTGGGCGCGCCGCACTGGGATGCGGACGCGCGAGGGCTGATCACCGGGCTAACGCGGGGATCGACCGCGGCGCATGTGGCCCGGGCGACGATCGAATCGATCGCGTTCCAGATACATGACGTGGTGGAGGCGATGCGCCGGGATGCAGGGACTTCGCTGCCGGCGTTGATGGCAGACGGCGGGGCCAGCCGCAACGACGCGCTGATGCAGTTCCAGGCCGACCTGCTCGGCTGCCCGGTGATCCGGACGTCCGACGCCGATCTTTCCGCGCGCGGGGCGGCGTGGCTAGCCGGACTGGCGACCGGCTTCTGGTCGTCGCTTGAGGAACTCGCGGCGCTGCCGCGCGAGACGGAACGCTTCGAGCCGGGGCCGGGGGCTGCGCGGCGCGCGGATCTTCTGGCGGGATGGCAGGACGCGCTTTCGCGCGCGGCATCAAAGAGAGGCTCTGTTTAAGCAAACCCATGGCGCGTATTGACGAGCTGCGATTGATGGCGAAAGTGGCGCGGATGTACCACACGCAGGGGCTGCGCCAGATGGAAATATGCGAGCGCCTGAAGATCCACCAATCCACGGTTTCGCGCGTGTTGAAACGCGCGGAGCAGGAGGGGATTGTCCGGATCACTGTCAGTCTGCCATCCGGAACGCATACCGATGTGGAGGACGCGCTGCAGACGCGGTACGGGCTCGACGAAGCGGTTGTCGTCGATTGCCTGGAGGACGAGGACCAGATCGCGCATGACCTGGGGGCCGCCGCGGCTTTCTATCTGGAAACGACGCTTCGGCCGGACGACGTGATCGGCGTTTCTTCGTGGAGCAAGGCGCTGCTCGAGATGGTGAATGCGATGCATCCGAGCCAGCGCGGCAAGGAAACGCGGGTTGTCCAGATCCTGGGCGGCGTGGGAAATCCGAGCGCGGAAGTGCATGCCACGCAGGTGACGCGGCGCCTGGCGGATCTGGTGGGCGGAAGCGCGGTGTTGTTGCCTGCCCCTGGAATCGTGGGCTCCGCGGATGCGAAGAAAGTTCTGATGAAGGACCGCTTCGTGCGCGAGGCGATGGCGGTGATGTCCTCGATCACGCTGGCGCTTGTCGGGATCGGAGCGACGGAGCCCTCGCGCGCGCTGGCTTCGAGCGGCAACGTGTTTTCTCCGCAGGAAATTGGACGGCTGGGCGCGAAGGGCGCGGTGGGAGATATTTGTCTGCGGTTTTTCGATCAATCGGGGAATCCGGTGATCACGGAGCTGAACGACCGCGTCATCAGCATCGAACTGGAGCAGCTTCGCAAAACGGCGCGGGTGGTGGGCGTGGCGGGAGGACGCCGCAAGGTGCTGGCGATCCATGGAGCGCTGACGGGCAAGCTCGTCAACGTGCTGATCACCGATCTGGTGACGGCGCAGCAACTGCTGGCCACGGAGACTTCGCGTACGCGCGTGGCGAGAGCCCGGTCATGAAGGCGATGCCGGTGGCGGTCGCGCTTTTCGCGGGGCTCAGCGCATGCGCGCCGTGGACGGTGCGTCCCATCCAGGACGGCGATTCGAGTAAGGGGAGTTCGGAATCCGCGCAGACCGCGTCGCCTGCGGCGTACGTGAATTCCATCTGGGATTCCAAACTGGTTCCGGTGATTCTGAAATCGGCGCCGGACGCGCGCGCGCTGCTGGACGCGCTGGCGGCGTCACCGGATGCGGCGGCGCAGAAGTATGGGCATCGTGAGGGGTCGGGCGAGTGGTACTTCACGGTGAAGGGCACGGGCCGCGCGCTGAAGGCGGATACGACTTCGCGAAATGGACTGCTGCTGGTGGATATCGCGCCGTTCGATGGGAAGGCCGATGTTTCGATTCAGATCGGGCCGGTGATTCGGGGATCGGCGCTGCGCGATGCGACGGGGATTATCCGGTTCAACGATTTCACCAATCAGATTGCGTTTGCCGATGCGAACAACGCGATCAACGATCGGGCGCTGAAGTCTGTTGCCGGGATTGAACCGAAGCGCGCGGCGGGCCATACGGTGGAGTTCGCGGGCGCGTTCGGCGCTGGCGGGACTGGCGGTCCGGCGATTCGCGGCGTGATCCCTGTCGAGCTGAAGGATGACGGAGTTCAGCGATGACGGGGCATCCGGTTGTGCTCGAAGCGCGCGGCGTGCACAAGCAGTATCCCGGTACGCTCGCGCTGGACAATGTAGATTTCCAGTTGCGGCGAGGGCAGGTCGCGGCGCTGATTGGCGAGAACGGCGCCGGGAAATCGACGCTGATGAAGATCCTGAGCGGCATTGAGCAGCCGACCGGCGGCGCGCTTCTGCTGGAGGGCCGGGAAATTCAGATGCGCTCGGTTCGCGATGCGGACGCGCATGGAATCGGCATCATTCATCAGGAGCTGAATCTTTGCCCGAACCTCAGCGTGGCCGAGAACATTTTTCTGGCGCGCGAACTGACTTCGCGGGGACTGGTGGACAGGGGACGCCAGGAAGAGCGAGCTCGTGAGCTGATGGCGCTGCTGGGCCAGGACATTGATGTGTCTGTGCCAACCGGAAATCTCGCGCTGGGGCAGCAGCAGATTGTGGAGATCGCGAAGACGCTGGAGCGCAATGTTCAGGTGCTGATGATGGACGAGCCGACGTCAGCGCTGAGCGCCGCGGAAATTGAGGTACTGTTCCGGGTGATTCGCGATCTGCGTGCGCGAGGCGTGGCGATCGTTTATATTTCGCATCGGCTGAGCGAATTGCTGACGATTGCGGATTCGGTGTCCGTGCTGCGCGACGGTCGTATGGTCGCCGAGTCACCGGCGGCGGATGTGGATACGGCGTGGATCGTGGAACGTATGACAGGGCGGGCCGTGGGCGCACTTGGGCCGCGGGCAAGCACAGAAGCAGGCAAGGAGTTGTTGCGGGCGGAGTCGCTCTCGTTTTCAGCTTCCGGTCGCGCGCCTTTGCGCAACGTTTCCCTTCAGGTTTGCGAGGGAGAGGTGCTCGGCATCTATGGGCTGATGGGCGCCGGGCGGACGGAGTTGCTCGAATCGCTGATGGGTTTGCACCCGGAAGTCAGCGGCAGCGTGTGGATGGATTCGAAAGCGCTGGATGGCTGCGATACGGCGCGGAGAATCCGAGCCGGACTGGCGATGGTTCCGGAAGACCGGCAGGCATCCGGGCTCGTGCAGAGCCTTTCGGTGCTGCAGAATATGACGCTCGCGAGCCTGGGGGAATTCGTTCAATCGATGTGGCTTTCGAAAGTGAAGGAGATGCGCGGCGCGGCCGGAATGGCGAAGGATCTTCGGATCAAGTCGCCGGGGCTCGATCACAACATCGGATCGCTGAGCGGAGGGAATCAGCAGAAGGTCGTGATTGCGCGATGCCTGCTGACGTCGCCGCGGGTACTGCTGATGGATGAACCGACGCGCGGTGTGGATGTGGGGGCCAAGCAGGAGATTCATACGCTGGTGCAGCGGCTGGCGGCGGACGGGATGGGAATTGTGTACGTCTCGTCGGAGCTCGATGAAATCCGGCAGGTGGCGAGCCGGATTCTGGTGATGTGCCGGGGTTCAGTCACGGGCGACTTCCCTGCCTCGGAAGCGACGTCCGACGCGCTGGCTCGCGCGGCGTCGGAGAACTGAAATCTATGGCTACGGCGCAAACCACGAATCCACCGGTTCCGGCCCCGGGCACGGCGCGGGCCGGCAGTTCCATCGCAGCGCTGTTATTCCGGCTGCGGGCGCTGATTGTTCTGTTCGCGCTGGTGGCGGCGTTTTCGGTTATGTCGCCCGCCTTTCTCACCGCCGCGAACCTGACGATTCTGGTGAAGCATGTGGCGATCAACGCGATCCTCGCGGTCGGAATGACGTTTGTGATCGTCAGCGGCGGGATCGATTTGTCGGTTGGGTCCGTGGTGGGTTTCGCGGGAATGGTGGCAGGCGGTCTGATCCACAACGGGCTTGTGCTGCACAGCCTGGGAGTCGTTGTCTATTTCCAGGTGTGGCTCGTGGTTGTGATTGCGCTTGCGGCCGGCGCGCTGGTGGGGGCGATTAACGGCGCTCTTGTCGCCGCTCTGGACGTGCAGCCGTTCATTGCGACGCTTGGAACGCTCTACGTGGCGCGCGGAGCGGCGCTGTTGCTTTCGGCGGGCGCGACTTTCCCGGATCTGGGCGGCAAGCCCGACCTGGGCAACACCGGGTTCGAATGGGTGGGCGATGGATCGGTACTGGGGATTCCCACTCCGATCTGGCTGATGATTGCAATCGCCGCGGCGGGCGCATTCGTGGCGTCGAAGACGCCGTTCGGACGGCGCGTTTATGCGGTGGGCGGGAATGTGCGGGCAGCGGAACTCTCCGGGGTTCGCGTGCCGCGGATTCAGTTTTTGGTTTATGTGATTTCGGGAGTCTGCGCGGCGTTGGTGGGGCTCATCATTGCCTCCCAACTCACGGCGGCGCATCCGGCAACAGGCGAGACGTTCGAACTGAATGCGATTGCGGCGGTGGTGCTGGGCGGGACTTCGCTGATGGGCGGCCGGGGAACCATCGGCGGTACGATCATCGGCGCGTTTGTCATTGGGGCGCTTGCCGATGGGCTGGTGCTGCTGGGTGTTTCCGAGTTCTGGCAGATCGTGATTAAAGGTCTGGTGATTGTACTGGCAGTGATTCTGGATCAGATGCAGCAACGATATTCGAGGCGCGCCGCGGCGCTCCTGAGGAGTTGATCGATGAAATACACGACGGTGTTATTTGTCTTTGCGATTGCTGCCGCGCTCGGGGCCGGCGGATGCGGGAAATCTTCCGCGCCCGCGGGGAAAAAGCTGATCGCGATTATTACTCCCTCGAATGACAATCCTTTTTTCAAAGCGGAAGCGGAAGCCGCGGCGGCGCGAGCGCATGAACTGGGTTACGACACTTCGATCAATTCTCACGATGACGACGCGCACAAGCAGGATCAACTGATCGATTCGGCGATCGCGAATCAGGCGAGCGCCATCATTCTGGACAACGCCGGCGCCGACGCGTCTGTAGCCGCGTTGCGACGGGCGAAAGCGGCGGGCGTGCCGGGATTCCTGATCGATCGCGAGATCAACGAGCCGGGCGTAGCGGCGGCGCAGATTGTTTCGAATAACTATCAGGGTGCGTCGCTGGGGGCGCAGGAATTTGTGAACCGGCTGGGCGAAAAGGGCAATTACATAGAGCTGCTGGGGCGCGAATCGGACACGAACGCAGGGGTTCGGACGCGCGGGTATCACGACGTGCTGGATAAATACGATGGGCTTAAGATGGTTGCGCAGCAGAGCGCCAACTGGAGCCAGACTGAGGCGTTCCAGAAGGTAGAGACGATGCTGCAGTCGCATCACGATATTAAGGGCGTGATCGCGGGCAATGACACGATGGCTCTGGGCGCGGCGGCGGCGCTGAAGGCGGCGGGGCTCACGAAAGTGATTGTGGTTGGCCTGGACGGAAGTCCAGACGCGATCGCGGCGATTAAACGCGGAGAAATCGCGGCGACGGTTTTGCAGCCGGCAGTCAAAATTGCGCGGATGGCCGTCGATCAGGCGGATCGGTTTTTGAAGACGAGATCCACCGGACAGCCGGAGAAGCAGTCGATTGACTGCGAACTCGTCACAGCGGCGAATGCCGATCAGTTCAGCAATTTCGAGAAGAAGCAATGAAAATGACGATTGCAGTGCTGGTGGGGAACCGCGACTTCTTCCCCGACGTTCTGATCTCGGAAGCGCGGCGGGATCTGGTGAAGCTGTTCGCCGAGTTCGATGTCGAGGCGGTGATGCTCGATGAGCAGGCGACCAAGCTGGGAGCTGTGGAGACGTGGGCGCATGCGAAGAAATGCGCCGGGTTGTTCGCAGCGAACCGGAAGCGGATCGATGGCGTGCTGGTTTGCCTTCCCAACTTCGGCGATGAAAAAGGCGTGGCGGACACGCTCAAGATGGCGCAACTCAACGTGCCGGTGCTGGTGCAGGCTTATCCGGACGATCTGGATCAGTTTTCCGTGGAGCGGCGGCGCGATGCGTTCTGTGGAAAGATTTCGGTCTGCAACAATCTGCGGCAGTATGGAATCCCGTTCAGTCTGACGGCATCGCATACGGCGCATCCGCTCACGAACGGGTTTCGGGCGGATTTCCGGAACTTTCTGGCGCAGTGCCGGGTTGTGCGCGGTCTGCGAGAGGCGCGGATCGGCGCGGTGGGCGCACGCCCGAACGCTTTCAATACGACGCGTTACAGCGAGAAGCTTCTGCAGGCATCGGGCATCACCATCAGCACGATGGACCTCTCCGATGTGTTCGGACGCGCCGCGAAGATTGCGGACGACGATTCGCGGGTAACGAAAAAGGTGTCGGAGATTACCGGCTATGCGGATGCGAGCAAGACGCCGCAGCCGGCGCTGGTTCGGATGGCGAAGCTGGGAATTGTTCTGCTGGACTGGATGGATCAGAACGACCTGAATGCGACGGCGATTCAGTGCTGGAGCTCGATGCAGCAGAACTATGGCGTGAACGTCTGCACCGTGATGAGCATGATGAGCGAGCGGCTGATGCCGAGCGCGTGCGAGGTGGATATTGCGGGCGTGGTGGCGATGTATGCGCTGCAGCTTGCATCGGGGCAGCCGAGCGCGCTGGTGGACTGGAACAACAACTACGGGAAAGACGACAACAAGTGCGTGTTCTTCCACTGCGGGAACTGGGCGAAGAGTTTCACGCCGGATATCGTGATCGGGACGGCGCCGATTTTAGGCACTACGCTCGGTGAAGAGAATACGCATGGCGCGCTGGCGGGGCGAACGCCCGCGGGTCCGGTTACCTTTGCGCGCGTCAGCACAGACGACGTGAACGGAAGCATTCGCGCTTATGTGGGCGAGGGACGATTTACCGACGATCCGCTGGCGACGTTCGGAAATCGCGCCGTTGTGGAAGTGCCCGGGCTACAGAAGCTCATGCGGTATATTTGCCGGAATGGCTTCGAACACCATGCGGCAATGAACGCGTCTTCCTGCGGCGCCGCGCTCGCAGATGCGCTCGAAACGTATCTGCGCTGGCCCGTGCACACCCACAACATCGAACGCGATTGACCCTCGATTAGTAGCGAGCTTCCGGGCTCGACTTGCGCGGCTCGGTCTGGACGTGATGACTGCTGACGGATTTTTCGCCGGCGGAAGAAATATCGTCGGCGCCCGTGCGCTTCAAACACTCCTTTGCGCGGTCGATCTCTTCCGAGGTATCGCAGTGAACGGAGAGCAGCACGCCGCCATCCTTGATGCGGTTCTCGTACCGTTTCGCTTCGTATTCGGGAATTCCCATGCCGACGAGAGCGCCGATGATTCCACCTACAGCGCCGCCGGCGCCGGCTCCCGCGAGAGCGCCGACGATCGGGCCCGCGGCGATGAACGGCCCCAGGCCCGGGATGGCGAGAGCGCCGATACCAGCGAGGAGTCCGAGTGTTCCGCCCACGACGCCGCCCGCGGTTGCGCCCGTCGCAGTTCCCTCCGGCGCCTTTGTGTTTTTCTCATGGGCGAACTCTTTGGAGCTTTGGGCGTCTGGAAGAAGAACGGAGATGTCGTTATATTCGAAGCCAGCGGCGGCGATGCGGTCCACCGCTTCCTCTGCATCGAGTCGCTGTTTGTAGATTCCGAATACTGCCGTGTTTTTGCCTGCCATATGATTTTCCTTTCGAATGATTCCATCAGGGCTTGACTGAAAGCTCGTCGTTGATCTTGCCTGCGCCGCCCGCCACCTCAGTCGCTTTGGAAACGATCGCCTTCCGTTCTTCTTCGGAACGAACCGGCCCTTTCAATGTGACCGCGCCGTTTTGACTAATGATTTTGATGTTGTGAGCGTAGGTAGAGAGTGACTTGTCATCCAGGATTGACTTACGGATGGAGGCCGTGAGCTTCTGGTCCGAGGAATTCATCTTTTGCTGGTCGGCGGTTGGTTCCGCGGACGAGCGATCGCGTTGATTGACCCTGGTGTTATCCGGCTGTGTCTGGGCATACCCAACCAGAGAAACCGAGGCAAACAGAAGAGGCACGAGGATTTTATGAGTGCGCAAGGTAGTGGTCTCCTGCCACATGACTTGCACGCTCGTGGCCATCGAAAGTCAATTCGGCGGCAGGCCGAGCATTTCCCGAAGGGTCGCGCCGATACGGAGGTATTCATCCAGGTGAGATGGCTTGCGCAGATAGAGATCGGCGCCGAGGCGGGCGGCTTCGTCGCGGTCCTGAGCGGCGTCGGATGAGCTCAGAACGACGACTGGAATGTTGCGAAGTTTTCCGGAACGATCTCTGCACTGGAGTACTTCGCGACCGGGGCGTTTCGGAAGATTGAGATCGAGAATCATCATGTCCGGGCACTGGCCCGAACCCGATTCAATCTTTTCAATGAACTGAATCGCTTCCGCTCCGTCCTGGAAGACGAGGAGCTCGCCTGCAACGCCATGCTCTTCGAGCGCGATCCGCACGAGACGGACGTCCGCCGGGTTGTCTTCCACCAGAACGATGGAGACAGATCTGTGACCGGAATCGGGATTCGCCTCACTACGGGATCGTAAAGTAAAACGTCGATCCCCTGCCGACCGTGGATTCGACCCAGATCCTGCCGCCGGCGCGCTCGACGATCCGTTTGCAGATAGCCAGCCCCATGCCGCTTCCGGGGTACTCTGCGACACTGTGGAGACGTTTAAAGAGATCAAAAATTTGCTCCTTATAGCGTGGATCGACGCCGATCCCATCGTCCTGAATTGCAAATCGCCATCCATTGGCTTCGGGTTCCGCAGAAATCCCGATTTCGGGGCGCATACCCCTGCGATACCGCAATGCATTGGAAATCAGATTCTGAAAAAGCTGCTCCAGCCGGAATTCCTGAAGCCGCACCCTCGGCAGGGGGCCGCGCGTGATCAACGCGCAGGAGTCCAGAATGGCCGGCCGCAGGGTGAAGAGAGCCTTGTCCAGAGCGGCGTTCGAATCCACATCGTCCACAGGGTGCTTCCGGGGCAAAGAGACGAGCGCCCACGAACGAAGATCCCGCAGTAACTGCTCCATCCGGGAGGCGCCCTGAACGACATAGCCCAGATATTCGGCGCCTTCGGAGCCGAGCCTGTCGCGGAAGGTTCGAGTCAGCAATTCGCTGTAGACGGTTACCATCCGAAGCGGTTCCTGAAGGTCATGAGAGGCGGAATGGACGAATTGTTCGAGATCGGCGTTCGCGATGGCGAGGGCGTCATTGGCTTCGCGCAGAGCTTCGGCCTGCGACTCGCTCTGCGTGATATCGCGGGCGACTTTGGATGCGCCGACAAGAGCGCCCTCGGCGTCGAACAGGGGGGAAACGCTCAGAGAGATCGTCAAAATCCGTCCCTCTTTTGTTTTGCGTTTGGTTTTATAGTGATCGACGCGTTCCCCCATCCGGAGGCGATTGAGGATTTCGGGAATTTCGTCGTCCAGGCCGGGCGCGGCAAGGATCGAGATGTGTTTGCCGATCGTTTCGTCCGCAGTGTAGCCAAAAATCCGTTCCGCGCCGCGGTTCCAGCTCAGGATGGTCCCATGGAGGTCTCTGGCAATGATGGCGTCACCGGATGATTCCACAATGGCGCCGAGGCGCTGCTGAAGATCGCTGACATTCTTCCGATCCGTGATGTCTACCGTCACACAACGCGTATGGGCGAACTTCTCTTCTCTGCGGTAAACGCTGGAACTTATCGCCACCCAACGGAAGGATCCATCTTTGCAGCGGACGCGGGATTCATACTTATCCAGCTTTTCGTCGTTCCGGAGCCGGGTCAGGATATCGCCGATCACGCGCTGATCGACATGGAATTCGGCGATATTGCGGCCGACGTAATCATCAGCCGAATATCCCATCATTTCCAGTTCGGCTTTATTCGCCCACAGGATTGTGCCGTCTTCCGCGACCCAGTGAAACGCCACGCCGGCGTTCTCGAGAAAATCCTGGAGCTCGTCGGGCGCATTCGAGATGTTCGACTGCGATGTTGGAGTGTCCGTCGTGGTGTGACCGCGGTGATACATGCTCGGCTCTCCAGAAGATTTCGCCTCCGACGCGCTTACTCTCTCCCATGAGCATTTGGCGGACCGAAAGTCGAAAGAAGAACCAGGACTGGAGCAGAGGCAGGATCAATCCGCGGCGTGCGGATACCCGCTCGCGCGTTCAGCGCGACCCGATATCCGCATCCGCCTTTCAGGAAGAAATGGACTGCTAAACCGCTTTGCGGAACATCAGCAAAGCGACCAGCCAGACTACCAGAAAGATGAAGAAGAGAATCTTGGCGATTCCCACAGCTGCGCCGGCGATGCCAGTGAAACCCAGCAGTCCGGCGATAATTGCGATGATTAAAAAAACGAGTGACCAGTGCAGCATAACGTCCTCTCACGACCGGTTGGTGCAATTCTCCAGCCATGGATTTGGCGGAACGGCAACTGAACTGCACGTTCGAGCACAGTGATGGTGAAGCTGTGAGAATCCGCGCGAAGACTTTGGGTGTGGCCCTCGCTTTTCTGTTCTGCTTTTCACCGCGGGCGCGCGGGTACTCGGTACTTACCCATGAAGCGCTGGTGGATTCGCTCTGGCACGATGCTTTCATACCGGCGCTGAAAGCCCGCTACCCAGGGGTAACGGAAGCCGACTTAAGGGAAGCGCACGCCTATGCCTATGGCGGCTGCATCATTCAGGACCTGGGGTATTACCCTTTCGGCAGCAGGTTTTTCAGCGACCTGACGCATTATGTGCGGAGCGCCGATTTCGTGGAGGCCCTGGTGAATGACGCGCAGAACCTGAATGAACTGGCTTTTGCGATGGGGGCGGCGGCGCATTACGGGGCGGACGTGGACGGTCATCAAATCGCGGTGAATCGCGCCGTGCCGTTACTCTATCCGAAGCTGAAAGCGAAGTATGGGGATGAGGTGACCTATGGTGATAACCCCCATGCGCACATGAAAACGGAATTCGGGTTCGACGTGCTGCAGGTTGCGCGGGGGAATTATGCGGCGGACGCGTATCACGATTTCGTCGGGTTTCACGTGGCGAAGGATTTGCTCGATCGCGCGTTCCAGGAGACTTATGGGTTGAAGTTGAAGGACCTGTTCGCCAGCCTGGATCTGGCGCTGGGGACGTACCGGTTTTCGGTGAGTTCGCTGATTCCGAAGGCGACAAAGGCGGCGTGGGTGGCGAAGAAAGATGAAATTCAGAAGCTGGCGCCTGGCGTCACGCGGCAGCATTTCCTCTACAACATCCGGCGCGCGGATTATACGAAGGAGTGGGGGACGGATTACCGCCGGCCGGGGATATTAGCGCGATTTCTGGCAGTGCTGATGCGCGTGCTGCCGAAGATCGGACCGCTGCGCGGGCTGGAGTTCCGGGTTCCGACGCCTGAGGCGGAAAAGATGTTCGAGGCGAGCTTCGATGCGGCGGTGAAGCTGGATCGACAATCGTTCGCGGAGATTCGGGGGAAGAATTTGAAGCTTTCGAATCTCGATCTGGATACGGGGAGGCCTGTCAGTCCGGGTGAATATGCGCTGACGGATCAGACTTACGACCAATTGCTGAAGAAGCTGGGGGAGAAGAAGTTTGCCGATGTGTCAGCCGGGCTGCGCGCGGATATTCTGCGGTTTTATGGCGGGATGAAGGGGCCGGATCCGCATGGGATTGGGGGCGAGCTTGGGGCGTTAAAGGCTTATGGGGCGCAGACGAATGCGGATAAACGCAGATAAGATTACTTCCAGTCGCCGAGACGACTGGGACGTCAGAATCCGCCACTCCGCCGCCGCATTGGCAGAGCCGCGAGGCCGCTGCTGAATTTCGTGTCAACGAGAGCGCATTTCCCCGTGGCTCTTCTCAACGCCTTCGTGGCTGTGCTGTCAGCGCACCAAGATGATCCGTTTATCTGGTTCCAGCGACGTTCTGAGCTGAATCGCAATGCATCCCAAGAACCGGAATATCGAACTGCTGGCGTATAACGGGGCCGGCACGGGCCTGAGTACGATCCAGAGTCCTTTCAAGAAGCCACGCCAGTTGAAAACTACCGGCTGAAAGCCGGTAGAATCCTTAGCGACTGAAAGTCGCGTTGCGGCTGAAGCCGCCTGAAGGCGCCCGGCTACAGAGCCGGATCAAGGCTTGGCGGACGCGGTGATCTTAAACAAATCGTCGTCTTCGTCCCACTTTTGGTTTTCGATGTAAGCTCTAATCGTTGCCTCGTCCACCGCGCCCACCGTCGCGCAAAAGTAGCCTCGCGCCCACATGTGCTGTCCCCAGTAATGCTTTCGCAGCTCTGCGAACTCCGCCCTGCAGGTGCCGCGATGACCGTCCTTTGATGAACTGCGCTAGTTTCACCGGAGCCAGTATCGGCGGCGCTGAGACCAGCAGATGAATATGGTCCGGCGATACCGCGCCGCGAATAATCACCACGTTCCGAGCCGCGCATATCTGTCTGATCAGTTCGCGCGCCCGCTCTGCTACCCGATCACGCAATATCTTTTTCCGATATTTCGTGCACCAGATCAGGTGATACTTCAAGTCGAACACCGCGTGCGCGCTTTGCTTGTATTCCGCCATTCCTCCCATTCTCGTAGCGAGGAAGGGGCCGCTTAAAGCCCACCGCCTGAAAGTCGGTGGGCTTAGGACCCGGCGATGGATACTAAACGGGATTCATCGGACGCCTACGACGTTCCTCTACGATCTATCGCGCAAAACCCAGGGCCGCGCTATTCGTCACCCACCAGCTTTTCCAAAAGCTGACGTAATCGGCCGTCGTGAGCCCTGCAGTGGCACCCGGCATATACTGGCGCGTCTGAGGTGTAGCAAAGGGTCCATCGGGAACGCTACCGACCGGTACATTTCCATTAGCATCGGCAAATAGAGAATAACGTCCCAAGAACGCCGCCGCCCGGAGTTGCGCCTCGGAATCACGGCTGTCAAGAATCGTGACCATGACAGGCACGACGGTCTTGCCGCCGATACGGTCCAGCGCCGTAGCAACTGCATTGTCCAATCCGGCGATTGGAGAATGAATACCTGCGAGTGTGGCAAGGCCCGGTATAGCCCCCGCGTCATGCGGATAGCTCGCGATGGCCTCGTTGATCAGTGGGAATTTCGGACTGGCGCTCAGCGATGCCAACTCCGCCGTCGCCGCCGCCAGCGCAGAATTAACTCCCAGCCGAATGGAGATTACGAGACCCAGTAGGCGTTGCGACGCAATCACAGAACCGGTCAAAGGAGCTGCGGCGGCCAACAGAACACCCGGGTCCATCCCTGTTACGCCAGGTCGCCATTCTTCAAAGCTGGCCAGCAAACGAAGATCATCGATAGGCGAAGGTTCTGCAAGCCCCTGGTACCAGGCCACGAGCGCAGCGAGTATCTGTTGATTAATTTCACCGGGCTGTTGCGGAAGCGCGGTCGATGATGCGATCGGTAAAAACAGATCCTGCGCCCGGTATACGCCGCTAACCAGCGGAATCGCTTCGTAGAAGTGGGGGCTGGCCGGCTTCGCTTGAACGAACCAAAGTCCGCGCTGGCCGACAAGCGATCGAGGCAGCACCGTACTTGCCGTCCCGTTCGCAGGTACGGGAGGTAGCCCGACGCTAAGATCAGCGCTGCCAGTCTGTCCCTTGAGCCAACGCTCGATCGTAAGATGAATGGCCGCACCATTCATCCCCGCCACGGTCGCGAGCACGACGTAATCAGAGGCCGAAGCGACGGCCTCAACCGGCACCGGCGCCCACTTGCCGGCATAGACGGTGGAGCACAAAACGAAGAAAGTAATGGATAAACATACTGGCCGCGTCATGGAAATGTCCTCTTTGTAAATGCCTTACGGATTGTTGTCCCCGTGATCCGCGAAATACCTAATATTGCCAGAAGTATATACGGGTGTACCGTTTCCGGTCGTCATGCTTCCGGCATTAAATGTGTGGGCCCCCATCAGGTACACCGTGTTTCCCGTGTAAGGCGGGCCAGTTACATCGAAATATACTGCCGGCGACGGGGCGGGCCCATTTTGCCCGATTTCATCAATAAACGTCGACGATGTAGCCCAGTCGGTATAGTCCCAGTTGTCGGGCGTCACGTGGTAGTAGCCACTCCCGCCGTTCTCGTCGGAAAAGGCTGGCGATCCCGGGAAGTCTTCGCTAATCGGGACCGGCAACAGGACATTGTGGGCGGGAGTGCAAACATCGAGCACTTCAAAACTCCAGTACGTCGTATAGCCGGTACCCCAGGCACCAGTGGTTTCCGTCGTGTGAGAGAGCGATCCAGGCGAGTTAACCGCTATCGAGTAATTAGCGGACGATAGACCGCCTATACTTGCTGAAAGTGTGCTGTGGTACTGGCAGTCGCCCAGCGTGCTGCCTTTCTGCAAAGTTACCGTGGAGCCGCTCGTGGCGCTCAAGGACGTTTGGTTATTTGTAGTCGATAGTGACCAAGCTGGAGTGTCCGTGCAGGGCTCCCCGGGGTTGCAGTTCGAATTAAATGTCAGGCTCACCGACTGATAATAGTTACCGGTGGTAGTGGCTTGCGGATCAGACGTGCCCGGACCGAGATTCCAAAACGCATTGCCACTAAAAAGGCCCGAGATGGTCGGCTGACTGACAGTGAGACTGTCGTTCGGGCTCAGTGTCAGACTCTGGCTATCGGAGCAGGGGCTTTCGTCATTCCAGGCCGTCGAAACCGCGAGAGTATAAGTGCCGGTGCCCACCGTGGAAGGCTGGTCTTCCCAAACGACATGGGCGTAGGTTCCAGATATACCTGGTTGATCATTGCCGCCATAGCCGACTGATTTGGAACCGGAATGCCCGCCCGAGGGGTTTGTGGTTACAGCACTGGTTACCTGGGCGTTCCAGTCATAATAATAGTCTCCGACAACCTGCGCTCCGGCCAGACTTTCAACATTATTACTCGCAGTACGACGAACATGATGCACGAGATACCAAGCCGTTGATCCGTCATAGCACTGCGCCATGACGTTAGTAGCGAACACCCCCAGCGTTGCCATCATAATGATCGGTAATAATAAAGGACTTTTTGGCATAACTCACCTCAGGACAGAGATCGACTTGTTAAAATCTTCTGAGAGATAACGCTGCAATGCGCCGAATTCCGAAGGCGGCATCCGGGCTTGCAGCTCAGTAAAGGCAGACATCGCTAGTGCGTTGCGGCGAACCGTGAAAGAATGCACAATTTGGGGATCTTGTCTCCTGTTAAGGGCGCTGACGCCCCGGTGATACTTACGGGCCTCGGTCCGCAAGATTTCGTCCCGTCGCATGAATTCGGCCGCGACGCTATCCACCACGCGAAGATCCGCTACAGTCAGGTGGAGCGCGGCGGCGCGGTTGAGGTCGGAGGCGCGTCCATCTGCCGCAACGGCGGCGTGCTGCGTAAGAAACAGGATGTAGATCGTGGGTTGATCAGGTACCGTCTGAGCAAATGCAGAACAGACGAGACATAGTGAGAAGGCTGCTACGAACAAATTCCTGAGCATATGTCGAACTCCGGTGAAAAATTGGCTTCTTATAATCTCAGCGTGTTTGTGATTAAACTACGCTCTTCTGCAGGCAGTGTCAATGGTTTTTTTGCATAACACAGAAAATTTCGTGACGGACATCAGCGCAATGTGCCACTCTCGCACCAGATATTTTCCCGAACACGTTTTTCTTTAGCTGGTTTTAATATTTTTTTCAGTATTAGCGGTCAACGGAAAACGTTGTAAAGATGAGCCCTACTTCCAGTTACCAAGAAGTCTTCTGAGGAGGACGAGTTCGCCGAGGTGGTAGGCGTCGTGGTCCACGATCAGGAGGAGTTCGCGGAGGAGCGTTTTGTTGTTGGCGAATTTGATGGGCTTGAGGGGATCGTTTTCTTCCAGAAGAGTCAGGAGCTTTTTGCGGTCACGGCGGATGGCGCGGACGGTTTTTGACCAGGCGTCTTCCGAGGGCGGCGCGGGCGACTTCGGCCAGTAGTCTTCCGGCCACTTCTTTTCGGCGTAATCGGGCGTGGTGATGTATTCGAGGATGTCGGCCTGCGTGAAACGCATGTGCTCAAGGAGTTGCCACGCAGACCACGGAACGTTTTTCGGACGTTTTCCGGCGTCTTCGATGGGGAATCCTTTGATGACCTTTTCGAAATCGGCGTGAGCGCCGCTCGTCTTCAGGACCTCGGCGATCTCTGCTTTTAAAACATTGTTCTTCATCGGGCCCTCTCCTTCCAGGCTATCATTGCCTTCGAATGCATAAAGGCAGAGTCGAAGGAAAAACAATTGTGGTGACGGGCGCGGCGCAGGGCATTGGGTTCGCGTGCGCAAGGCGGCTGGCTGAAGAAGGGGCTTCGGTGGTGATTTCCGATATCCAGCGCGAGCATGGCGAAGCGGCCGCGAAGATGATCGGGGCACGGTTTATTTTCGCCGATGTGGCGAGCGAAGGGGACTGCGTGCGGCTGATGGACGAGGCCGCGGGCGCGGCGGGCGTCATTCATGGGCTGGTGAATAACGCGGGGTGGTATCCGCGGGCAACGCTCGAAGAGACCACGACGGAATTCTGGGATCAGATTCAGAACATCAATCTGAGGGGTCCTTTTTACTGCTGTAAGTTTGTGGCGGCGTATATGCGGAAGGCGAGCGGCGGCAGCATTGTGAATGTGGGCTCGCTGAACGGGATTCAGGGGCTGCCGAATCTGGTAGCGTATGCGTCGGCGAAAGGCGGGCTGCTGGCGCTTACGCGCACGCTGGCCGGGGCTCTGGCGAAAGATCGCATCCGCGTGAATTATCTGATTCCGGGATGGGTGCTGACGGAAGGCGAGATCGCGCTGCATGCGAAGGGTGGGCTGACGCGCGAGGCGCTGGAGAAGAAGGGTGAGTCGTTGGCGCTGGGGCGGCATCAGACTCCGGACGATGCGGCGTACGCGGCGCTCTATCTGCTTTCCGATGAGGCGGCGCAGGTGACTGGAACGATTCTTAACGTGGATGCGGGGGCGAGCACGCTGCCGATTCCGCCCGATGCACCGTTTGTCATCTGATCGCATATGATGGCTTGCGAGGGAGGGGGCATATGAAGGGATTGAGAATTGGGCTGGCGGGTTTGCTGCTGGCGGGTGGCGTCTTTGCACAGACTCAGGTACCCGCTCTGGCGGAGACGGGATTTCAGTCGCTGTTCGACGGGAAGTCGCTTTCGGGATGGGACGGGGATCCGGATTTCTGGCGTGTGGAGAACGGGGAAATCATTGGGGAGACGAAGGCCGATCATCAACCGGCGCAGAATACGTTTTTGATCTGGCGCGGGGCGAAGCCGGGCGATTTCGAGTTCAGGATGCAGTACAAGCTGACGGGCGCGCAGGCGAACAGCGGGCTGCAGTATCGGAGCGTGGAACTGCCGGATGTCGCGAAATGGGTGCTGAAGGGATATCAGGCGGATATCGACGTGGCCCAGACTTACACGGGGCAGTTGTATGAGGAGCGGGGCCGGACGTTTCTGGCGCTGCGCGGGCAGATTTCATATATTCCGGAGGGCGGAAAGCCGGGGTCGATCGGGTCAACGGGCGATTCGAATGAACTGAAGGGCTTCATTCATGCGGATGACTGGAACGATCTGCATGTGATCGCGCGGGGAAATACGCTGATTCATATTCTCAATGGGCACGTGATGAGCGTGACGATTGACGACGATAAGGCCGGGCGGAAGATGGATGGGGTGATTGGGATCCAGCTTCATAAGACAACGGCGGCGATGAAGATGGAAGTGAAGAACGTGCGGATCAAGCAGTTTTAGTTCAGGCGTTCAGAACCCGGCGGAGCCACGAGATCATTTCCGCTTTGTATTCGGTGGCTTCTTGAGGCAGGGCGGATTCCCACCAGCGGATGCCGTGTCCTCCGCCTTCGACGGGAAAGAGTTCGCAGCTCGCGCCGGCGGATTTCAGGCGGGCGCACATGGCTTGCGATTGGGCGAAGGGGACGAGTCCGTCGCTTGTGCCGTGGATGAGGAGAAATGGCGGAGCGCCGGGGGCGACTTTATCGACCGGTGAAAGCTGGCGAAGACCGGCGAGCAGGAGCGCTTCGAATGGCGTGCCGCTCAGCGAGGCGCGGAGCTGGTTCGGGATGAGATCGGAATTCTTCGCGAGCGCGGCGAGATTGGTGGGAGCGTAGAACGCGACGACGCCGCTCACGCTGCCGCCCGGTTTCGGATTCAGGGCGGCCATGGCGGCGAGTTGTCCGCCTGCGGATTCGCCGATGAGGGCGATTCGATTGGGGTCGATGCGATACTGCGCGGCGTGCTCACGCACGTAGACCACAGCATTGCGGACATCATCAATGGGCGCGTTGAATTCGGAGAAATTGCGCAGCAGGCGGTAGTCGATGGAGAACCAGGCGATCCCCGCATCCTCAATGGGACGGAAGAGCGGGGCGACATCGGCGCGGCGGTCACCACGCACCCATCCGCCGCCGTGGACGAGGATCACCGCGGGAAACGGGCCCGGACCGGGGGGAATGGCGGCGTCGAAATAGAGCGGCGCGCCATCAGGGCGCGAGTATTCGACGGCGCGCGGAAAGCGGACGTTGGGAGCCGAAGCAATAGAGGCCATGAACAGCGTGGAGGCGAGGGACAGAATCCCGCCGATGAGGTGCATCTGGCTATTGGATGTGAAGATCAGGCTTCGGGTTTCTGCGCTCAGGTGAATTGGCGCGGATAATAGGTGAGATGACACGCCGAACAGCACTCCTTTCTCTATCCGCGGGCGCGGCAGCCGCCGTTTGGCCTGCCGGGGCTCAGGAGATTCCCGCCGATGTGAATGCGAGGAATGACGCCTCGGTGGAGAGCTTTCTGAAATCGCAGATCACCGAAGCGGGGCCATGGCAGGGGAGCGTGCCGGATGAGTACGGCATGCATCAGCCGATTTCGGTGGCGGGGTTGATCGAGACGCTGACGGCCGCGGTGAACCATGCGGGGTCGAAGTTCCACGGGTCGAACGAGGTGGTGGAGCGAATCCGCTGGGGCGCGGGGTTTCTGGAGCGGTCGCAGAGTCCGGAGGGATTCATCGATCTGCTTTCGACGAATTTCAATTCGTGTCCGGACACGGGGTTTGTGGTGCACAACGTGGGGACGGCGGGCGCGGTGGCGAAGATTTCGGGGAACGACGCAGTGCTGGGAATCCTGCGGCCGTTTCTGACGAAGGCGGCGAACGGGATGGCGCAGGGCGGGATTCATACGCCGAATCATCGATGGGTGGTTTCGTCGGCGCTGGCGCAGGTGAACGATCTGTTTCCGAATCCGGCGTATGTGCGGCGAATCGAGCAGTGGCTGGCGGAGGGCATCGATGTGGATGGCGACGGCCAGTACACGGAGCGGAGTACGGTCACTTACAACACAGTGTGCGACCGCGCGTTCACGGTGCTGGCGGCAAAGCTGAAGCGGCCGGAGTTGCTGGACCCGGTGCGGCGCAATCTGCGAGCGATGATGTACCTGCTGCATCCGGATGGAGAGGTGGTGACGGAAGTTTCGCGGCGGCAGGATCAGTTCGTGCGCGGGACGATGGCGGGGTATTGGTTTCCGGTCCAGTATCTGGCGGTGCATGACGCAGATGGGCAGTTCGCGGCGCTGGCGCGCGGGCTCACAGACAACATGCGGCTTTCGGCGCTGATGGAGTATCCGGAGTTGTTGAAGGCGCTGCCCGCGGCCACGGCGCTGCCTTCGGATTACGAGAAGGTGATGCCGGAGATCGGGCTGACGCGAATCCGGCGAGGGGAACTGGATGCCACGCTGGTGCTCGCGGACAGCAGCCGGTTTTTCTCGGCGCGCAAAGGCGCGGCGGTGGTGCAGGCGGTGCGGTTCGCGACGTCGTTTTTCGGGAAGGGGCAGTTTGTGCCGGCGTCAACAGTGGGGCGCGAGGGAAGCTACGTGGCGGCGCAATCGCTTTCGGCGCCGTATTATCAGCCGCTCGTGCCGGCGCAGAAGGTGGATTACAAGAACTGGGGCGCGCTGCGCGATCAGCGGCGGAAGTCGCAGATCTGCACGATGGAGCAGTCAGTGACGGTGAAGGAGAAGGCGGGCGGATTCGATCTGCGGATTCAATCGCGCGGGGCGACCGAGGGGAAAGTGCTGGGCGTGCCGCTGGCGATCGAGATCAATCTGCGGGAAGGCGGGCGGCTGGAGGGATGCCGTCCGGCGCCGCACGTGGAAGACGCGTGGATTCTGGAGAGCGGCTACGCGAAATATACGGTGGGAGAGCAGACGGTGCGGATTGGTCCGGGAGCGGCCGGGCATCTGCTGACGCAACTGCGAGGGGCAGAGGCGAAGCTGCCGGGCGTGAGCGTGTATTTGACGGGATACACGCCATTCGATCAGACCGTTTCGCTTGAGTTCAGTTAGTCCGCGGCGCGGGCATGCGCCGGCGTTAGACATTCTGCGGGCTGGCGCGGCGCTGCTGGTCATGCTGTCCCATCTGCGGGATCAATATTTCGCGGGCTATTCAGAGACGGCGTGCGCGAGCCGCGTGTTCCGCGCGGCCTTCTTCTTCGTGACGCGGCTGGGGCTGGAGGCCGTGATCGTGTTTTTCGTGCTGAGCGGATTCCTGGTGGGTGGTGCGTCCGTGGAGCGCTTCCGGCGAGGAACGTTCGCGCCGCGGAGATATGCGATCGACCGCTTCACGAGAATCTATACACCGCTGGTTCCGGCATTGGTGATCGCGCTGGCGTTCTGTCTGGTGGCGCCCATTCCATTCGGGTGGGGAAATTTCGCGGTCAATTTGTTTTCACTCCAGGGAGCGTTCGGGGAGCCGTTTCCTTTATCGGGCGCGCTCTGGTCGCTGAGCTATGAAGTATGGTTTTACGTGTTGTGCGGAGCAGTGCTGTGTGTGGCGATGCGCGGGTCGCGCATGCGACGGATTGCGGCGGTTGTGGCGGCGCTGGCGGCGGCGTGGATTTTCACGCGGCTCGATGTGGCGTATCTGGTCGTCTGGCTGTTGGGGGCCGCGAGTTTTTTCCTGCCTCGGTTGCGAGCCGCACTCGGCGTTGTGCTGATTCCGGTGGGTATTGTGCTGACTCAGGTGACGAGCGTCACGGCGCAGGCGGATTTTTCGCGATTTCGGTTTGTCAGTCATGACGTCGCGATTGTGCTGTTGGGTCTCGGATTCGCGATTGTTTTACCGGCGATGGCCAGGGCGAAGGTGACGCCGTCCGTTGCGAAGGTGGCCGCGTCTTTTGCGGGATTTTCCTACAGCCTCTATTTGATTCATCTGCCGGCGGAGTGGGCGCTGATGCAATTCGGACTGCTGCGGCGGCACACCGTGATGAATGCGGCAACGCTCGCGGGATATGCGGGACTTGCGTGCGCGCAGCTCGCGATCGCGTGGGTGTTTTACTACTGCTTCGAACGGCAGACGGACCGGCTGCGGCGCTATTCGAGCGGGAGGCCGGATTCTTTGAGTGCGCGCCAGCCGCCATCGAGCGAGATGACGTTCGTGTAGCCCATTTTCTGGAGACTTTCGGCGACGAGGGCGGAGCGGAAGCCGCCGCCGCAGTAGAGAACCATCTGGGTGCTCTTATCCGGGTAAGTGGCTTCGATGTCGCGCTCGATAATGCCGCGGCTGAGGTGTACGGCGCCTTTTACGTGGGCGGCGGCGAATTCGTTGTCCTCGCGGGTATCGACGAGAAGCGGTTTTTCGCCGCGGGCGAGCATCTGCCTGTACCCTTCGATGTCCGTTTCTTTGACGTGGGCTTTCGCGTCGTTGACGAGTTTGAGGAAGCCGGGGCTGTGGTGTTTCATCGTTTACTCCACCCTCTTAATGCTGGCTCCGACTGCCGCCAGCTTCGCTTCTATGTTTTCATAGCCGCGGTCGATGTGATAAACACGGTCGATCACGGTTTCGCCTTTGGCGACGAGCGCGGCGAGGACGAGCGACGCGCTTGCGCGCAGATCGGAAGCGATCACGCCGGCGCCAGTGAGACGGCTTTTGCCCGCAACGATGGCTTCGCGTCCTTCGAGACGAATGTTGGCGCCCATGCGCATGAGCTCCTGAGCGTGCATGAAGCGGTTTTCGAAAATCGTTTCACGCACGATAGAGATGCCGGCGGCCTGCGTCATCAGGGCCATGTACTGAGCCTGGAGATCGGTGGCGAAACCGGGGTACTCTTCCGTGGACATATCCACCGCATTGAGGTTATCGCCAGGGAGAACGCGGAGAGTGGTGGGGTCGGGCTGGACGATGTTCACGCCCGCCTTGGCCAGCTTCGCGGTGAGGGCGTTGAGGTGTTCGGCGACGCAGCCGGTGATGGTGACGTCGCCGCCGGTAATTGCGCCTGCGACAACGAAGGTGCCGGCTTCGATGCGGTCCGCAATGATTTCGTGCGTGGCGCCGTGGAGCTTCGGGACGCCCTGAATCCGAATGATGCTGGTGCCTGCGCCTTCGATCTTCGCGCCCATTTTGCGCAGCAGGTCCGCAAGGTCGACGACCTCCGGCTCGCGCGCGGCGTTCTGGATGATGGTTTCTCCCTCGGCAAGAACGGCCGCCATCAGGATATCTTCCGTGCCGGTAACGGTGATGCGATCGAAGACAATGCGCGTGCCTTTAAGACCGTTAGGCGCGACGGCTTCGATGTAGCCGTGTTCCTGCGAGATTTTCGCGCCGAGAAGCTCGAGGCCGGAGAGGTGGAAATTGATGGGGCGAGCGCCGATGGCGCACCCGCCAGGGAGCGAAACGCGGGCGCGGCCGGCGCGCGCGACCAGCGGGCCGAGCACCAGGCTCGACGCTCGCATGGTCTTCACGAGCTCATAGGGAGCTTCGGGCGAGACAATGCGCGGCGTTTCGAGAGTGACGCATTCCTCTTCGACGTTGATCTCCGAACCGATGTCCTGAAGGAGCCGTTCCATGGTGCGGATGTCGCGCACGCGCGGAACGCGGTTGAGAACGACTTTGTCTTCGGTAAGAAGGGCCGCGGCGAGCGCGGGGAGGGCGGAGTTTTTCGATCCGCTGGTAGGGATGGAGCCGTGAAGCGGAGCGCCGCCTTCGATGACGAATTTGTCCATTGGGTGGGTTAGGGTCTCGTTCTATTGTCGTTTATCCGGTCGATTGCGTCCCGGACAACGTTGTTGGCGGATTTCAGAGCTTCGGCCGCCTGTTGATGTGTAGCGCCGGTCGCGGCCTGAATAATGCGAAGCGATCGATCGAGGAGTTTGGAATTTTTCGGCTGCACGTTGACCATCAGGTTGCCGCGTACGTAGCCCATCCGGATGAAGGCGCCGGTGGTCAGCATGTTGAGGACGAGCTTGGTGGCTGTGCCGGCTTTGAGGCGCGTGGAGCCCGCGATGATTTCCGGGCCGGGCGTGGGTGTGATGGCGATCTTCGCGCGGCGCGCGAGTTCGGAGTTGGGCGTGCAACTCAGTCCGATGGTGACGGCGCCAAGCTTGTTGGCTTCGTCGATGGCGCCGAGAACGTAGGGGGTGCGGCCGCTCGCGGCGATCCCACAGAGAATGTCTTTGCCGGTGAAGCCGCGTTTGCGGAGGTCGGCGGCGCCGATGGCGGGATCGTCTTCCGTGGTTTCGGTAGCCCGTGAGAGAGCGGATTCACCTCCCGCGATGATGCCCTGCACCAGTTCCGGCGCGACGTTGAAAGTGGGGGGGCATTCGGAGGCGTCAAGAACGCCGAGGCGCCCGGACGTGCCGGCTCCTATATAAAAGAGATGGCCGCCGTCGTGGAAGGCTTCGACAATGGCGTCTATTGCCTGGGCGATGCGGGGGAGCTCGGGCGTGATGGAATCGGCGACACGCCGGTCTTCGGCGTTGACGATCTGAACCATTTCGAGCGTGGAGACCTGGTCGATGCGCGCGGAGGCTGGATTGGTTTGTTCGGTGAGGAGGTTGTGGAGATCTTCCGCCATTCTTCAGGTTAGCCCTGTACTCGTCTCTGGCGCTCTCGCCAAAAGGGTTCGCGGAGATCCTTCTTCAGAATTTTGCCCGTGCCGCCTTTGGGAAGAGGTTCGGACTGGATGATGTAGCGGCGCGGGATTTTGAATTTAGCGAGGCGCGCGGTCAGCCAGGCGCCGAGTTCCGATTCGAGCAGCGCGGCGCCCGGCTTCGTGACGACAAATGCGACGGGGATTTCGCCCCATTTGTCATCTGGCGCGGCGACGACGGCGGTTTCGGACACCGAGGGATGGAGGGCAATGACCTTTTCAATCTCGATGGACGAAATGTTTTCGCCGCCGCTGATGATGATGTCCTTCTTGCGGTCGACGATCTGGATGTAATTTTCTTTGTCCCAGATTCCCATGTCGCCGGTATGGAGCCAGCCATCGGTGAGGACGGCGGCGGTGGCTTCGGGCTCGCGGTAGTAGCCGTCCATCACCATGTCGCCGCGCACGACAACTTCGCCGACCGTGGAGAAATCCTGCGGGACGGATTGCATTTCAGAATCGACGACGCGCACTTCCGCGCCGAAGATGGGCCATCCAGCATAGGACTGGCGCTCCCAGCGATCCTCATCGCTTGTATAGAAGACCGTGGACTTGCGGCGCGCGCTGGTCGCGACGGGGCAGGTTTCGGTGAGGCCGTAGCCCGCGAGAATCTGGCAGGGGAAAGCTTTTTCGAGGTTCTCAATGAGCGCTGCCGAAGACGCGGCGCCGCCGATGAAGACCTGCTCGAGCGAGGAGAGATCGTAATCGCCGCGCTGCTCGAAGGACAGCAGCGCGTTCGCCATGGTGGGAACGATGGAGAGCGAAGTGGCGCGCTCCTCCTGAATCAGCCTGCAGACGGTGGGGCATTCGAAGCGGCGGATCATCACCTGCTTCATGCCCATCATGGTGGCGGTCTGCGGACGTCCCCATCCGTTGGCGTGGAAGAGCGGGATGGTGTGGAGTTCGACGCCGTAGTGGTTGAGATCCATGCAGCCCATGCTGTTGAGCGCGTGGAGATAGAGGGTGCGGTGCGAGAGCGTCACGCCCTTCGGCGTGCCCGTGCTGCCGCTGGTATAGAACAGCTCGGCGATTTCGTCTTCGTCGTACGAAGTGATGTCGATGGGGGCCGGCTGTGCGTTGCGAATGAAGTCTTCGTATTCGGTATCGAGATTGACGGTGCGAAGCGACGGCGAGCCGGCGCGGAGCAGGCTGACGGTCGGCGCAAACTCGGTTTCGTAGAACAGAATTTTCGGTTCGGCATGGGCGACGATGGCCGTCAGTTCAGGCCGGGTGAGGCGCACGTTGAGCGGCATCACGATGGCGCGGATGATCGGGGCGCCGTAATAGCCTTCGAGAAGCTGGTGGGTATTGTAACTGAGATAAGCGACGCGATCACCAGGCTCGACGCCCGCGTGCCGGAGCGCCGCGGCGAGACGGCGGCAACGCTCGTCCATCTGGCCGTAGGTGAAGCGCTTTTCGCCGCAGACGACGCCGATTTTTTCATGGAAAAGATCCGCGGCGCGCGTGAGGCAGCGAACCGGCGTGAGGGGGATTCTCATTTCGAGTCAGTTAAGATTCTAACCGATTGCGCCGGGAGACCCGATATGATGCAGGGGTGACAAAGACGGGCGCGCTGCGCGCCTTTCTCATTTCGGGATTTCTGCTGGCGCTGCCGGGCGGACTGCTGCCGCTGTGGGGATACCACGTGCATCCGGAGTTCGGCACGGCGGGGAATTATTTTCTCGCGCTGGGCGGCGGAATGGGCGCGGCGATGTGGCTGGCGCGGATGCTCGTGCGGCGATTCCGTCCGGACCGGATTCTGGCGGCCGGATGCTTTCTTGCAGCGGCGGCGCTGGCGATGCTTTCCGTGGCGGCCCCACCTTCGACCGTCTGGTACGAAGCGCTGTGCGTGCTGGTAACCGGCGCGGCGGCCGGGCTGATCAACGGCGCGATTTTCGAATCCGTAGGAGATGCGTGGGAAGAAGATCCCGCGGGCGTGACGCTGCGCGGGGGGATTTACTTCGGAACGGGAAGCGTTGCGGCGGCGCTGCTGATGGCGCAATGCGTGACCGCGATCGGATACACGACCGCCACGCGCGTGCTGGCGATCGCGGCGGCGATTCCGGCGGCGGCGGCAATTGCGTACCTGCGGACGCGAATCGAAACAACGAAGGCGCGGGCGGACGATGAGGCTTCGGTGCGGGAGCGCCGTACGGTGCTCGCGATCCTGTTCGGATTCCTGTTGTTTTTTCAGTTTGCGAATGAGTGGTCGATTGCGGGGTGGCTGGCGGTTTATCTGATTGACCGGCTGGGGATGAGTCCGGCGGCGGCTGTGACGATGCTGGCGTTTTACTGGATCGCGCTGACGCTGGGACGGATGGGGACGGCGCTGCTGATGCAGTTCGCGCCGCATGGGCGATTGCTGGGAATCAGCGCGTTTTGCGCGTTGTTCGGCGGCATGACAATGACGTTTTCCGACGCGCGGGGCGGCGTGATTGCGGGGATTCTGCTGATGGGGGTGGGATTTTCGGCGATCGGTCCGCTGGCTTCGGAGAGGATTGCGCCGCGGTTATCGGGGTACCATCCGGATTATTTCGCGGGGCTGTTTATGTTTGCGATGTCTGGCGGGACATTGGCGGCGTTCGGGCTGGGCCATCTGGCGGGCCCGCTGGGGCTGCGGGTGATTCCGATTACGGCGATTGTGGGGAGTTGCGCGGTGATCGCTTTGATATCGGTGATCCGGCTGGGGCGGAAGGTTTCGGGGAACTAAAGACCAGAGCTGTTATATGCTCTTACGAGTCTCTTTATGAAGCTCTCCCTCGATTGGTGGTCCGTGATTGTGGCGCTGGCGGCGATTGGACTTGTGATGGCCGGCGCGATGCCGCATATTCCCTGGTAAATCCCTATGGACCTTCTTCGAAAAATTCCGGGGATACTTCTGCTTGCGGTGATTGGCTATGCGGGGAAGTTTACGGAACAGTCCATTGCGGCGTATGGGAAGGCGCACCATACGGCGCTGCCGAATATTGAATATGTTCTGTGGGCTATTATTTTTGGACTGCTGATCGCGAATACGATTCGGGTCCCGGCGATCTTCCGTCCGGGCGTGGATACGTATGAGTTCTGGCTCAAGCTCGGGATCGTGTTCCTCGGGGTGCGGTTTGTGGTGGGTGATGTGGTCAAGCTCGGGGGCGCTAGTTTGTTGTTTGTCGCGATTGAGCTGGGCGTGTCGATTGCGCTGATGACATGGCTGGGGAAGAAGTTTCAGCTCACGCCGAAGCTGACCAGCCTGCTGGCGATTGGATCTTCGATCTGTGGCGTTTCGGCGATCATTGCGGCCAAGGGCGCGATCGATGCCGACGATGAGGATGCATCGTACGCGATGGCGGCGGTACTGGCGCTCGGCGCGTTCAGTCTGTTCGCGTTTCCGGCGATTGGGCATGCGCTGGGGATGAACGACAAGATGTTCGGGATGTGGGCGGGGCTGGCGGTGGATAATACCGCGGAGGCAACGGCCGCGGGCGCGCTATTTTCGGACGCGGCGTCCAAATTCGCGGTGCTCGCCAAGACCGCGCGCAACGCGACGATTGGGTTCGTGGTGCTTGGTTATGCGATTTACTGGGCGAAGCAGAGTCAGGCGAAGGAGATCACGAGGAAGGGCGCGTTTCTTTGGGAGAAATTTCCGAAGTTCGTGCTCGGGTTCCTGGTGGTGTCGCTCATGGCGACGCTGGGATTCTTCACGAAGCCGCAGGCGGGGGATATTGCGAATCTTTCGCGATGGGCGTTTCTGTTGACGTTCGCGGGCGTGGGGCTGCGGACTGATCTTCGGGAGATGAAGAAGCAGGGGCTGCGTCCGTTCGTGGTGGGAGCGGTGGGGGAATTCGCGATTGCGGGGTTGACGCTGGGGATGATTGTGGGCGCTGCTCCGCTGCTCGGGCTTTGACGTAAAACCGGTGAGCCGGGAATGGATGCTGTCGGGCTGCCGGGCAGTTCAGATCTTGTTTATGGTGGGTTCCGGGAACTCCGCGCCGGGCGGAAGCCCGGCGAGCAGGGCATAAGCCCCGCCCCACCCAGGTTGGCGAGGGCGTCAAGCCGCGAGGCGGATGGATTTCCACTCTTCGATTAGCTGAAAATCTGTGCGGACCGCGCGGATGTTTTCGCCGGTCTGGCGGAAGGCGTTTTCGCTGAGGTTTTCTTCGCCGCGGGCGATTTGCAGGTAGCCGATCTTTTTCGGATCGATACCCATGACGCGGCAGCAGGTGGCGTCGACGGCGGCCGGGTCGCTTCCGGCTACGAGGACGCCGGCGGCTTTCGGCGTTCCCTGGATGGGGCCGTTGCCTTCCATGCCGACGATGCCGTCCACGATCGCGAACTGCTTCGGGAAAAGGTGGTGCAGATCGACGATGGTCTCCGGGATGCCGGCCCAGTGCAGCACATTCTTCGGCCATCCATAAACTGCGCCGGGGACAAGGCCGAAGAGATTCTTCATCGAGAGCGTCGCGCCGGCCCAGTGGTGGGTTTTCATCTTCGCGATGGAGACCAGCAGATCGCAATCGAGAACCGTGTGCGGCAGATAGAGTGAGTTCAGCTTCGAAACCGGATTCGGTATGGCGCGCTTCGCTACCGAATCGGTGTTGAGATCGGTGAACGCGTTTTCGAATTTCGCGATTGTGCTGAAGTAGCCGGCGGCATCGGCGAGATCCAGCGTGCCGCGGCGATGACCGGGACCTTCGGCAATGCGGACGTCGCCCGCCCCGAGTTTGAGGAATGCTTCGTAGACGGCGTGAACCACCATCGGGTGCGTGTTGATCGTGGTGTTCGCGTCGTACTCGACGAGATTCGGCTTGAGCACGATGCGGCGGCCGCGAACGTTGAGACGGTGACCAGCGATCATCCGATAGACAGTGTCATACACGTCCATGGAATAGCCGGACGCTTTGACAATCGAAACGTTGCTGACGGGGAAACGGCGCGGAGCCTTACTGCAGCGGGCCAGAACAGCGCCGGCCGCAGCGGTTGCCAAAACTTCCCGTCTTGTGAATCTCGATTTCATGGGTCAGGCCAGGAGCGGATTCCGCGGCGCGGCGGCGAGCGCCAGCAGCGCGTCATCCATATTGGTGCGGCGAACGGGATCGACGGCTAAGGTGAGGGCCTCGCCCTGCGCGGCCATTCCCATGCGCAGCCAGGCAATTCCCTCGGCCGTGCGGCATTCGGAAAAATGACGGCGCGCCGCGGTCTTCGCCTTTTCCAGTTGCGAAGATTGCGGCGCGCCGTTGAGTGCAAGCAGCGCAACACCGGTGGTTTCCGGATACGAATCGCCATCGCGGCCCAGAGCGTGGATGGAGCCGTAGTTCCATCCGCCGTCTTCACATTGACGCGCGATGAGAAACTTCTTTCCCTGCGCAATTCGGTCTTCGAGCTCGCCGCGGTCAGGGGCGCCGCGCCGCAGAGCGCGTTCGAATGCCAGAATGCCCAATGATGTGGGAATTACCCACGCCGAAGCGCCCGGAAACCAGGGCCAGCCTTCCGGAAGCTCTTCCTTATCTCCATCGAGACGCCTGCGAAGACGATAGAGCCAGCTCGAATCGCGGCCCGTCCTGTCTTTCAGCCAGCCAATCGCCTGGCGGCGCTGCTGCTCCGAAATCAGAGCCTCCGGCAACAGCGCCGCCAGAGCGGTGACCCAGGTGCTCTCTTCCACACCCGGCTGCGGACTCCATCCTCCGTCGTGACGAGCCAGCGAGGCGAAGAACTTTCTCCCCTGGAGAAAGCTCTCGCGATCAGGCGAGCCGGTGGATTGCGCCAGCAGGACGAACGCGGTTGGTTCGGCCCACGAGCACCCACGGCTGTACGCCCAGCCGCCATCGCTGTTCTGTCTGGCAGCCCAGTCGGTCATCTTTGGACTTGTGGCAGAGCTCGCGATTAACCGCGGGCTTTGCGCTTGCCACGACGAATGATCAGCATCGTAAGCAGCAGCCCGGCCATTACCCAAAGCCCTGCCTGAAGAAGTGTCTGACTCATGGTTGTGTCTCTCCTTTATTCAACGTTGAACGGTGTTTCAAACTCTCAAAAATCGATGGCCTCAGCCTTTGGTGCGTCGACGGCGGCGCATGATCAGGAGCGCCAGCGCGAACAGGCTGAAGAACAACATGATGTAACCGAGCATTTGCGTAGTCATGGTTTCTCCGCTTCTTCGCCCACCCGCATTACTGTCTGAACTACTCCTCGGCGGCGAATGGCTCTTCCTCTAACTCATTTCCCGAAATTATTCATCATCGGGAACATCTCTTCGAAAATCTTCAAAAGCGCCGGTCCGGCGGCCACCAGCATCATGGACGGCAAAATGAACAGAAAGATCGGGAAAACCAGCTTGACGCCGATTTTCGCGGCGCGTTCCTCGGCATCCTGCTTGCGGCGCAGGCGCATGAAATCCGAGTGGGTACGGAGGCTTTCGCCCATGCTGGTGCCGAAGCGATCGCTCTGCGTCAGAATCGCGACCAGCTTGCGAAGCTCCGGTTCGCCGGTTCGCTCCGCCAGGTTTCGCATCGCTTCCGCGCGTCTCTTCCCTGCCCTCATTTCGAGACCGACCAAACCGAGCTCATCAGCCAATTCCGCATGGCCGACCTGGATTTCGCGCGCCACGTACTGCATGGCCTGATCGAGACCCAGGCCCGCCTCCACGGCGATGACCATCATGTCGAGAGCGTCCGGCAGCGAGTGCTTCAGTTTGAGCTGCCGTTTCTTGACCAGTTTTTCGAGCGCCAGAGTGGGGAAGTAATATCCGAACCCGGTGCAGCCAATCAGGACCACCATGCGCGGGGTCATGTTGGCGCTCACCGCATCCTTGAACAACAGCCCCATCAGGAACATCACGGCGCAGCCGATGACCTTGGCTCCGTAAAAAATCGCGACGGCGTTATCCGAGCGGAATCCCGCCATGGTGAGATCGCGGCGTGCGACGCCCTGTTCGGCCGGGTTCATCGGAATGTGCTGACCGATGCTTTCGACCAGCTGCGCCACGCGCGCGCCCGTGCTGACGGCAGGTTCCGTGGTGGCGTCCGCATTCCCGCCGACGCGGTCATAGATGCGGCTGGGGCGAACGTAAGCCTTGTAGCCGTATCCGGTGATCACCGCGCACAGGAGCGTAAAAAGAAATCCGGCGATTAAGGTTGGCAGAAGTGGCATAGGTCTAACCGGTCAAACGCGAATCCGTACGATCTTTCTGATGACAATGTTGCCGAGACTGAGGCAGGTGATGCCGATCATGACGAGCTTTTTGCCCATCGGATCGTGAAACAGAGGACTCAGATAAGAGGGAGAGACGATCATGAGGCCTCCCAGTGTGGCGATGGGAAGGATGGTCAGAATCGTCGCGGTGAGCCTCCCGTGCGCGCTGACGGCTTTGATCTGGCCCTTGAGACGGAAGCGCTCGCGGATGATGTGCGAGAGGCGCCCCAGCACTTCGCCCAGGTTGCCGCCGGTCTGGCGCTGCAACAGTACAGCGGAGGAAAAGAAGCGCACGTCGGCGAGCGGGACGCGCTTGCTGAAGTTCGCAAACGAACGATCGAGCGAGCCGCCCATATTTTGTTCGTTGAAAAGCGCGCGGAATTCCTGGCCGAGCGGATCGGCCACTTCCTCACCCACCATTTCGAGACTGATGGTGAACGCGTGGCCGGCGCGCATGGATCGCGCAAGAAAATCCAGTGCGTCGGGCAATTGCGCTTCCATGCTGTCGAGCCGTTTGGTTCGCGCCTTTTTGACCATCATCAGTGGGATGTAGGCGGCCACGCCACCCACGGCGAAACAGCGAATGAAGATGGAAACATCGAACGGGATGATCGCGCCAATGGCGCATCCCACCGCGAAGGCCACGACTGTCATCGTCAGGAGCTTTTTCGTATCCCAGTTGAGTCCGGATTCGGATAGCAGCATGCTGAGTTTGTCATGCACCGCCTGGGCGCCGGGCGACGCCTTGGACTTCGAATTCGCGTCGACGTCCATCAGCAGTTCCACGTGCTCCTGCTCCGCCTCGGAAACAGTTCGCAGGACCGAGACCAACTGCTTCTTCCGCTTCGATTCGAAATAGCGGAGGCCCGAGCTGACCGACAGCATCACTGCCGCCAGCACAACGAGGAACGTGATGATGACAAGCGCGAGCATTACGCGGTAATCTCCAGGACGCTCTGGAACAGCGAGGTGGGCAACTGGATGCCGGAAGCCCGCAGTTTTTCATAGAAGCGCGGACGAACGCCGGTGGCGCGGAAACGGCCCAGAACTTTACCGCTCTCCGCGACGCCGCTCTTTTCGAACAGGAAAATATCCTGCATGGTGACCTGCTCGCCTTCGAGGCCCACCAGTTCCGTGATGTGGGTGATTTTGCGCGAGCCATCGCTGAAGCGCGAGACCTGGACAATGAGATCCACGGCGCTCGCCACCTGCTGGCGAATGGCGCGCGGGCTCATATTGGCGTTACCCATGCCGACCATGACTTCGAGACGCGAGACGCCGTCGCGCGGGGTATTCGAGTGGATCGTGGTGAGCGACCCGTCGTGACCGGTGTTCATGGCCTGGAGCATATCCAGCGCTTCTTCGCTTCGGACTTCGCCGACGATGATGCGGTCGGGGCGCATACGGAGGGCGTTGATCACGAGATCGCGAATCTTGATGGCGCCGTTGCCTTCGATGTTGGCGGGACGCGTTTCCATGCGCGCCACGTGCGTCTGGCGCAGCCGGAGTTCGGCCGCGTCTTCGATGGTGACGATGCGCTCGTTTTCCGGGATGTAGCTTGAAAGGCAATTCAGCAGCGTCGTCTTACCGCTACCGGTACCGCCGGAGATGACGATGTTGAGGCGCGCGCGCACGCAGCCCTTCAACAGCTCCAGCATCCCCTCCATCATTGCGCCCTTGTTGACCAGGTCTTCACCGAGCAGCACATTGTTGCCGAAACGGCGGATCGAAAGCAGGGGACCATCGACGGCGACAGGCGGAATGGCGGCGTTCACGCGAGAGCCATCGGGCAGGCGGGCATCGACGAGGGGCGAGGATTCATCCACGCGGCGCCCGACGCGCGCCACCACTTTTTCAATGATGCGCAGAAGGTGGTTGTTGTCTTTGAACTCGACCGAGGTGCGGTAGAGCTTACCGCCGCGTTCCACGTACACGAGGCGCGGCGTGGTGACCAGAATATCGGAGATGCTGGGATCGCGCAGCAACGGCTCGAGCGGACCGAGGCCGAAGACCTCATCGAGGACTTCCTCAATGACGCGCTCTTTCTCGGCAAGGCTCAGCGGCGTCTTTTCTTCTTCCACGAGGCGCGCAACCGCAGCGCGGATTTCCGCGCGCGCGCGCTCGCCCGCGAGAGAAGAGAGCGCTTCGAGGTTGATCCGGTCGATCAGCTTGCGGTGAATCGTGAACTTCAGTTCCTGATATTCCGCGCCGGTACCGTCCCGGTTCGACATTCGCGTTACCCAGCCGGCCTCCTGGCGGCCTGCGACTGCTGTATCGGTGTTCATGGAAGGGGATGACATATGTATTAAGCGCGGCTACTCCGCATAAAGGAAAAAAATCGTCCGAAGCCTGAGGGGGCCTGCGCGCCCGCGGGAGCGGTCTGGTTCGCGCCGGCGTTTTTGGCGCGTTTCCCGCTCTCCTTCGCAGCCGTTTCGGCCGTTTCCGGGAAGAGCATGGACTTCGAAAGAGCGGCGAGTTGGCGGCCGAGTGTTGAATCCTCGCCCAGCAGGCGGCCTTCAGACCAGGTTTCGTAAAGGGCCTCGCGATCGTCGCTGAAAACGCCCTCAGGCCGCAGGCCGAGGAACTTTTCCAGATTGTCGAGATCCGGCTTCTGGCGCGAGCCCACTTTGTTGAGCATCACGCGAATGCGATTGCTGGAGCGCGTCCGCTCATCCGCCATGCGAATGAATTCGCGGGCGTTTTCGAGGACCAGCAGATCGTCCGTGATGACGAGGTAAAGCGCTTCCATCTCAGGCAGCATCTCGAGCGCGGCGGCGCTGTAGCTGCGGCCGAAATCGAGTACCGCGGCGGGATAAGTCATGCGAATGAAGCGCAGCAGACGGCCGAGTTGCTTGGGGTCGGCCGGATTGCGGTCGCCGAGTTCTTCGGGCGCGGCGATGAACTCCAGATTTTTTCCGTGGTGCGTGACGAGCGCGTTCCAGTAGCTGGAATCCATGCGGTGCATGTTGTCGACCGCGTCGCGCAGCGTGTAGCGCGGCTTGGCTTTCAGCATGAAGCGCAGAAGACCGGCTTCGAAATCCAGATCGGCCAGCAACAAAGGCTTGTCATTCAGCTTTGCCGCGGTGGTGGCGACGTGGCTGGCGAAGGTGGTGGCGCCGCATCCGCCTTTCGCGGAGAGAAAACCGAAGAGGCGGCCCAGTTTCTTTTGCTGATGATTCACCTGTTCCACGCGCACGATGGAGAGGCGTTCGAACGCTTCACGAAGCGCCGTGGAAAGCGGGGGGCA
>CAZWTH010000196.1:0-17164 GCA_964636715.1 uncultured Solibacteraceae bacterium
CGATGGGTACATGTCGGTCAGCATTTCGGGACTGTTCGCCAGGTCGATTGGGCCAGCCAGCGCTTTTTTTCGGGCTACCATTGAATGGAACGGGTATTCGTGCCCGTTGTATCGCCCTGCTACTGCGTCATAGCCTTCGACCGCCCCAAACGCGTAATCCGCCCCATGCTCTTCAAGGGCACGCACAAGACTTTGGATCATGTCAGGCGAAATCCAGTCATCGCTGTCTACAAAAAGCACGTACTCACCCGTCGCATGCTGAAGTCCCTCGTTTCTGCTGCCGCCAAGTCCGTTGTTGATTTTTTGGTTGATTAATCGAACTCGATGGTCACGAAACATGGCGCGCTTGATGAGGGCGACGCTGTTGTCGGTGGATCCCGCGTTTACAAAAATAATTTCCAGAGCTTTATAGGATTGCGATATGATCGAGTCAATACATTCAGAAATGTATGGCTCAACGTTAAATACGGGAACAATTACAGAGACCTTTTTCAGCATTGACGGTATATCCACAACGAGAACTCAAGTGTAGTCGACAATCTGCTAGAATGGGCCTAAACGAACCCGTTGTTTTTCAATAGTCACACTCCCACCATTATCACACGGGCGCTGTAGTATGATACTATACAAATCTTTGGTTTGCAAGCAGGAGCCTTTGAGGCGGATCGCCTGAAAGAGTGAATCCGCGACGCAATTATTTGTGTTTTTGCCTGAAAGTTGCGCGGCGCTTGGCCTTGGTTCATCTGAAATTTGGAAGAGATGGTGGGCGAGGATCGAAAACGCGCGACGAGCAGAGCGAAGGCGATTGGAATCGTGACAATCCGGTATACAAAGAGGGCGTCGGATCGGAGCTCACCTCTTATAGATAACCTTCGTTCAATACCTGCGATCCAGCGTCGGCGGAGCACGGGAGGCTCGGGTCCGACTACTGGAAGACGAGCAAAAAGATCGCGGCGGTGCAGACGCCGTGGAGTCGCATAATATCTGCAGTTCGCACGTTGCTAAGGAAAGCGGGCGTGCCAGATGATTTCTTTGACCATGCAAGATCAAGTCAGCGAGAGCTCCAGAACCTCTATGCATCAGGATCTCCTGATTCAACGGCAACGAATCGCTGAGGATCAGCGGCGTATTCTTGAACTCCGGAACCAGGTCGCCGCTCTTCGGGCGTCCTGGAGTTGGAGACTGACCGCACCATTGCGATGGGTGCTGGACGCCATCCACACGTTGCGAAGCTTCTGGTTTCCCACTGCGGGAATTTCTGGGTCCTCGACACCACACTCGCATCCGGGCGCTGACGTACAGCAGGTCGATGTTTTTGCAGGCCGTCGCTTTTGGGATGTCATGTATGTCGTCGGCTGCGATACTGGCGAGTCTAAGCGTTATCGAGTTCACAATCTGGTTGAAGTTCTATGCGAGCTGGGGTATGCCGCCGTGGCGATTCCCGACTTCGACATCGATCAGATTATCGATTCAGAGACCAGGTGTGGCACGCTCGTGCTTTTTCGCTGTGCATGGGACCCGCACTTACAGAGACTAATTACCTACTGCCGCAGCAAGGGCATAAAAGTGGTATTCGATATCGACGATCTGGTTTTCGAGCCGGACCAAATTGATCTGGTTCGCGTAGTCGCCACCTTTACCCCTTCGGCCAGAGAACAGTACCGCGACGGAGTGCGTCGATATCGACAAACGCTTCTCGAATGTGATTATGCTACCTGCACCACGGCTTATCTCGCTGAACGCATCGGCCGGTTGGATAAAAGCGCCAGCGTCATTCCCAACTCTTTGAACCGTGAGCAGATTGAGATCGGTCAGCGGCTCGCACCCAGGGTTCCGGACGGAACCGTCAGGATAGGTTACTTCAGCGGCAGCAATACGCACCAGGTGGATTTCCAGGATTGCGAAGAAGCATTGCTTCAAATTCTGGATTCCTATGGATGCGCCCGGTTCATCCTTGTAGGCGTGCTGGAATTGGGAAGCAAATGGGAGAAAGTTGCCGACAGAGTTGAGAGGGTTCCATTTCTTCGCTATGATGCGATGCTTCAGATACTGGCTGGGATCGATATCAATCTCGCGCCTCTGGAGCGCGGAAATCCGTATTGCGAGGGAAAGAGTCAACTAAAAATCTTTGAAGCCGGAAGTGTTGGGGTTCCGACGATTGCGACGGACGTAGCAAGCTATTCCGAAGCGATCACGCACGGTGTCGACGGACTCCTGGCGCGTAGCGCCGAGGATTGGAACGATTGCCTTGCCAGCCTCCTGGCCTCCCCCGACCTGCGCAGGTCTCTTGGCTTAAATGCGCGGGAGCGAGCGCTTCGGCAGTTTGGTCCCGAAACGCTTGGAGCATCGGCGAGAAGCGTTTACGGTCTGGAATCGAATTCTTCGGAGCACGGGCTTTGCGATCCGTCGATTACAGTGCAGGAGGAACAGCCGGATTATGCCCCAAACATGCGCAGATCCAGCGGCAACGGAATCAAGATCACCTGGATTTTACCGGAACTGATTATCGGCGGCGGCGGACATCGTAACATTTTGCGCGCAGCTTACCTGCTGCAGAAATTCGGGCATGAATTGGAATTGTATTTTACGAATACCCGAATGACGGAAGGCCAGCTCCGCGCAGCCGTGACCCGACATTTTTACCCTCTTCAGTGCCCGATGCGCCAGTATCGTGGTTCAATTCAGAAGACTGATGTTCTGTTGGCTACGCACTGGTCGACCGTAGACCCGGCGCTTCGCAATCGCACGTTTGCCCGCGAAGTCATGTATTTTGTCCAGGATTTCGAGCCGGCATTCGCTCCCGCGGGGACCGAATATGTTCTCGCGGAAAACACGTATCGCCTCGGCCTTTACCACATTGCCTCGGGGCCATGGTGTGAGAATATACTGCGAAGTGAGTTCCAGGCGGAAGTGGATCACTTTGTTTTTCCGGTTGATCGCGCCACCTACCGCCCAGGGGACCGAACCAGGCCCAACAAAAACCTGCTGTTTTTTGCGAAGCCAGAAATGCCCAGACGCTGCTACGAACTCGGCGTGTTGGCGCTTGAGAAATTTCATACTATTTGCCCCGACGTCGAAATAATTCTCTTCGGCTCTCGAAGCGTCGATCCGTCGGCGGTTCCGTTTCCCTGTTCGGTTCGCCATGTCCTGCCCTCGATTCAGGATCTCGCTTCGATGTACGCAAGCGCGGACGTTGGTATGGTTTTTTCGACGACTAACCCCAGCCTTGTTCCATACGAAATGATGGCTTGTGGACTGCCCGTCGTGGATCTGGATCGCGGGAATAACCATATCAATTACGGTGGGCGGTACGACGTTGCTCTTCTTGCAAATCCTCAACCCTCGGTCATGGCGGCGCAGATAGCCAAACTGATTAAGGACCCTGATGAGCTGAGCACTCGTGCCCGCAATGGACTTTCATTTGTGAAGACATTTCCTTCCGAAGAAGAAATGGGGAGGCGCGTGGAGGAACTGATTCTAAGAAGGCTGGCGAAACAGCGGCAAAATGCGCAGACGCTGGAGGACCCTCAAAGGCTCGGATAGGAAAGGAATCATTCGAGCCGGACGGCGGTATTCACTGTGCCAGAGATAGATGACAATGGGGACGACCGAAATGCAACCTCAGCCCTGTTGCGCGAACTGATTGCTCTCGACTCTCGCCTTTCCGCGCTCGAAGGCAGTATTGTCTTCCGAACGCTGCGTAAGACGGGGGCGATTGTGCAGTCATTCCGGAGGCGCGCCGGAAACGCCATACTGCACTCACCCTTCCACGCCATTTTCCGCGCTGCCGGCGCCGAAACGCACCAGCGGAATCAGTATGTCAAATGGCTTCAGGCGCATCGTCAGAGCGACCCTTTTGTGCGACGCCGGATATCTGCAAAGGATGCGCCCGTTAAGTTCTCCATTATTCTGCCCACCAAAGCGCCGAGTCCCGACTGGCTGCGGCTTGCAGTCGAGTCGGTGATTGGTCAAACCTGGCCAAACTGGCAACTGTGCGTCGGTGAGGATGGCGAAATGCCTCCAACGGTTCGAAACTGGCTGGACGAACTGGCGCGCACCGACCCGCGGGTAACGTTAGCGCCGCCCGATGGCCCGAGCGGCATATCGCTGGCGCTGAACAGAGCTCTCAATGTCGCTGACGGTGAATTCGTAGTGCTCCTGGATCATGACGACTTGCTGGAGCCTACTGCCCTTGCCCACACTGCGGACGCGTTATCGAAAAGCAACGCGGACCTCCTTTATACGGATGAAGACATCATTGATTCGGCCGGACAGCCCTTACGTCCGAATTTCAAGCCGGGTTGGTCGCCGGCACTGCTCAGCACCTGTATGTACATGGGGCATTTGATCGTTGCCCGGCGCGATCAGGTGCTGGCGGCAGGAGGCTTCGATCCCGCGTGCGATGGTTCACAGGATTTCGACATGGTGCTGAAACTCGTGGATAGAGGTGCGCGGGTCGAGCATATTCCTCGCGTGCTCTATCACTGGCGATCCCATCAAGGATCAACTGCCCATTCCCCAGCCGCTAAGCCGAACGCCTCAGCCGCTGGAAAACGCGCCCTGGATGCGAGTCTCCGGCGTCGGGGCATTGCCGCAGTGGTGCGGCATGGTGAACGTCCTAATACATTCCACGTGAATATCAGCTCGTCGGCGCGGTCCGTCTCAGTGATCATCCCAACCCGCAATCCGGCGCTGCTTCGAAAATGTCTGCAATGCCTGCATGCCACGACACTCGACACAGAACAGATGGAGCTCATCGTGTTGCATCACGAAATCGGGACAGATGCCGATGCCGAAATACGCAGGATCGCTTCGATGAACAAAGCCCGGCTGGTTCCGTTTCAGGGACCGTTCAACTTCGCGCTCATGATGAACGAAGCGGTTAAAGCGTCGTCGGGTGAATTGTTGATTTTTCTGAATGACGATGTTGAGCCGAAAGCGCCGAGTTGGCTGGCCAAATTGACAGCCCGGCTTGGTGTGGCCGATATCGGGATAACCGGCGCGCGCCTTGTTTATCCTGGTGGGGCTATCCAACACGCTGGGATAGTCCTGAATATGTGTGACGCGACTGGGCACGCTGGCCGATTCCTGTTCGATAGTTCATGGTGGCCGTGGATCAACAATACACGGGATGTTTCTGCTGTCACGGGCGCGTGCCTGGCGACAACCAGGCGCCTTTTTGAGGCGCTAAAGGGATTCGATCCCGCCTTTCCGAGTAACTATAACGATGTCGACTATTGCCTCCGCGCGCGCGAATCAGGCTTCCGGGTGGTCATTGAAAACGAGGCAGTGCTGATTCACCACGAAGGCCTGACTCGCACTGGTGGAACAACCCTGGAAGAGCGGCTGTCTTTCTATAGGCGCTGGGGACGTTTAACAGAGAGGGGAGATCCTTTCTTTTCTCCACATCTGAGGAAGGATCGGGAAGACCTTTCACTTGAAGTTGCACGGCTGGAGAATTCTCAGACTTTCCGCAACTGAGCTGGAGCGCGAGATTGTACGGGCCGCTCCTGCAAAAGATGCGGGTCACGAGCCTGCCCAACCTCAGGAAATTCCGTGGGTGTCCCGGTTGTTTTCGTCATCAAAGTTTTCGGCATCACTCTCCTGATTCCGGTTACTGTTATATACTTCCACCGATGTCTCACACCTCCCTCTCCCGCCGCGAACTCCTCGCTTCCGCCGCAGGCGCCGTTCTCCTCCCCCTCTCCGCGACCGCCGCCCCCGTCGCGAATCCGCGAGGCAAACTCGGCATCGGCGTGGCCGCCGCCGGCTTCGGACAACGCGTCCGCGCTAACACCGCCGCAAAGGTCGACATGGTCGATTGGGCCCACGAAAACGGCTACGGCGGTCTCGAATCCAGGCTCCCGCCGTCCGACCCCGACGCGGCCCACCGCCTGCGCGACAAGCTGGAATCCCTGAACATGCGGATGGTCTTCAACATCCCCCTTCCCGCAGCCGACGCCGACATCCCCGCCTTCGACGCCAACATCAAAGCCGCGCACGAATCCGGCGTCTACTGCCTGCGCGCCGCGCTCACACAGCGCCGCTACGAGCAGTTCAGCGATTTCCCCACATTCTGGAAAAATTTTGAAACCATCAAAGCCACCGTCGCCCGCGCCGAGCCCACCCTCGCGAAATACAAAGTGAAGCTCGCTCTCGAAAATCACAAAGGCTGGCGTTCGCTCGAACAGGCAGCATGGCTGAAGCAGCTCTCCAGCCCATGGGTCGGCGTCCTGTTCGATTTCGGCAACAACATCTCTCTCTGCGAACACCCCGAAGAGACGATGAACAACCTGATGCCGTACATCTTCGCCTGCCACATCAAAGACATGTCTGTCGAACCTTATGACGACGGCTTCGTGCTCTCCGAAGTCCCCCTCGGAGACGGTCTGCTGGATCTCAAAAAAATGGTGACGGCGCTCCGCGCGAAAGATCCGAACATGATGTTCAATCTCGAAATGATTACGCGCGAGCCTCTGAAGATCCCGGTCTACACAGAAAAATATTGGGCCACGTTCGACGATCCCCGGAGCCCGCTCCCTGGCCATGACCTCGCCAAAACGCTGAACATGGTGCGTAAGAATCCGCCAAAGAAACCCGTTCCGCACACCACAGGGCTCAGCCCCGAAGCAGCCCTCAAGCTCGAAGACGAGAACAACAGCGACAGCCGCGACTACGCCCGAAAAAATCTGGATCTTTAAAACGCGAATCGCAAACCAAACTGAAAACCACGCGGATCCCCAACCGCCGTCACCTGCCGGAAAGTCGATGACGGATTCGACGGATACGCACCCGTCCCGAAATTCCCGTTCAGACTCACGCCATTCGCATGATTGGTGAGATTGAACCCTTCCACCAGCGCCGTCATTCGCAGATGTTCCGTGAGCGCGAATGTACGGCTCAGCCGCGCCCCCAGCGTCAGGAAATTGAACCCCTCGCCTGCGTTGCGGTTGATGAAGACGCCGTTGACGGTGGGCCGCGCCGCGGTTCCCTGCACAGTCGTCGCGCCTGTCGTGATGTTGAACGGAAGCGGCGAATAATACTGGAACATCGCGTTAAGCGAAAATCCGTGGCTCAGCTTTGCCCATGCCGTCTTGCCGTTCGTGAGCGGCGTATGGATTGAGCCGTCCATCGTCAGCCGATGCCGCTGGTCGTCGTCTGACCGGCCATAGTCCCGCCAGATATTAAAATTGTCGATGGGCGAGCTGAAGAAAAATTCGCCGACATTATCGAGGGCCTTCGAATACGTGTAAGAGATCCGGAAATTGCTCCACCGCGAAGGCCGCTCGACGAAGGAAAGGTGCAGCGCATCGTAGTGCGAATCCGCCAGCGAGGAATACTGGCTGTCGTTCGCGATCAGAGGATTCGGCCGGCACCCATTGTTCGTCCCGGAAGCCGTACACGTGGGCACGTTCTGATTCACCGAAACGATCAGATGCAGTCCGCGCACATGCTGGTATCCGGCGCTGATCGTGGTCCCGGCGCCCAGTTGCTGCTCGATCTCGAGATTCCCCTGCTCGGAATAGGCGTTCTGCATATGCCGGTCCATGGTGGAGAAGTTAAACAGCACGCCCGCGGGCAGCGTCAGATTGCTGAGGATCGAGGGGAAAACCGGCGCCCCGGCCTGTGTGGGCGAGAGGCTCACGCTGATCTGCGCCAGGTTCGCCGGGTCGATCGTGTTGTTCGCGGAGAGAATCGCATTCGCCAGCGCGCGAAGCGGCACGCGATCGTAGAACAAGCCGTAGCCACCGCGCACAATCGTCTTCCGCGACGCAAACGGCGTCCAGGCGAAGCCCGCGCGCGGTGAAATATTATCCGTGTCGGTTTGAATTGTTTTCAGAAACTGCAGATCGTAACGCATCCCGAGATTCAGCGTCAGCCCGTTACTAACCTTCCATTCATCCTGCGCGTACAAACCCACGTTCGGATTCGTCTGGTCGACCCGGCTCGTGTTGAACGTCTGGGTAAAACCCAGATTATTGTACGTACCGGAAAGAAAATTCGCGAGCGATGAAAACGAGTAGCTCCCGCGATATGTCCGCGGGTAGTCGATCGTGTCGTCGTTGTAGATGTACTCCACGCCGGCGCGAAGCGCGTGCGGTCCTGCCTGGTATGAAAAATTATCCACCACCTGCGCGAGTTTGTTATGCCGCCCCGTGGGCGCGCCGGAAAGCGTTCCAAACGTCGCAACGCCGGAGATGGTGACCGCCGGGCCCACGGGATCGGAAGGTAACGCATCCAGCCCGCTATACCAGAACTCCCCGCGCGATTCATTGACCGCCCGCGACGAAACCGAATAAACATTGCTCACCGCGAGAACATGATCGGCGTCGTCCAGATTCGCGGAAGACGTCGACGCATTCAAGCCGCCGGCGCCGCGCGAATTCAGGCTCGTGACATGGTAGACGCTGTAGCGCGCGGTCAACTGATCTTTCTCGCTGAAGTGGTGGTCCACTTTCCCGAGGAAGTTTGTGATGTGAACCGGGTTCGGATAGATCCCGGTCGGGACCTGCGAGCCCGGATACCCGACCGCCGCCAGCCGCGCATTGATCGCCGCCACGTTTGCGGGCGTAATCGTCACCAGACCGGACTGATTCAGCTCGCGCTGCTCGAAGTTCGCGAAGTAGAAGGTTCTGTCGCGCACAACGGGTCCGCCCAGGCTGGCGCCATACTGCGCCTGCGTCATTGGCAGCGCGCTGTGCAGCAGCGCGTTCGATGCGTTCAGCCTCGTGTTGCGCAAAAATCCATAAGCATCGCCGTGCAGCGTGTTCGTACCGCTCTTTGTCACCAGATTCACGTAACCCCCGAGCGCGCGCCCAAACTCGGCCTGCCCGCCGGACGTCACCACCTGAAGCTGCTCCACTGTATCGAGCCCATAAAGGGCGCCGGTCAGACCGGACGCGTCATCGTTATCGGAGAGCCCATCCACAATCACGCTGTTCGAGAAGTTGCGCTGGCTCCCGATCGAAATTCCCTGGCCGGGCGCCGCCGCTGTTTCGGCGAAGAGCTGGTTTGACGCCGTATTCGTCGGCGAAACGCCAGGCACGAGCAGCGCGGCATCGAAGAAGCTGCGCCCGTTGAGCGGAAGTTCGTCGATTTCCTTCCGGGTGACCGTGCCGGCAATCTGCGAGCGGGCCGCTTCGAGCACGGTCGCATTCTCCGACACATTGACGGTCGTCTCGGAAGCTGCGATCGCGAGAGAAAAAGGGACGTCGAAGGCTGAGCCAATGGTCAGCGTCAGATCGCGTGTCGCGTCGGCAAAGCCTGTCTTCTGCGCCTTCAATTCGTAGGGACCCACCTTCAGGTAGGGAAAGCGAAACCGGCCATCCGCACCGGTAGTCGCCGTGACGGTGACATTCGTATCCGTATCGCGCGCCGTGAGGGTGGCAGCCGCAATCGCTCCACCGCTCGGGTCAGTGACGCGTCCCGCAATACTCGCATTGTTGATAGACTCCTGCGCCGTCAGTACCGCGCATGCGGCAAGTGGCAGCAGAAGAATCCTCGATGAAAACACCGAAAATCCCCTTTCGTACTTCGACTGAAATCAGGAAACCGTGGATTTAAGCGAAGCGCGAAGGAGGACCGCGTGTGGCGTGAATCGACGTCCGCCGCGTGTCCGGCAGACGTTCCCGCATCGATTCGAGCGCCGTAATGGGAAGCGCGGCGGCGCGGACGCCGCCCCGGCTTGCCGCCAGCAGTTTTTGATTGTTTGCCGCGAGCAGCGAACCCTGCGTCTGGAACGGGCAATCGGCGCCAACCCCAGGTTTCCCGTGGGTGGAAATTTCCGCCCCCATCTCGCAGTGATGCCTGCCGTTCCGCAGACAGCAAGCCGGGACGTTGGACTTCCCGGCCGACGCGAGCGCCGGCGAGACCAGCGACAGGCCGATCAGAACCAGGAGCAGCGATGCGAGAAGACGGCGCACGGGCAGCTTTCTTATTATTACCTGACGGCCCAACATCCTTTGTCATGCGCGAAAATTCTCACGCTGACATTCGTGGCGATTCTTACGGCTCTTTTGGTAATCTGAACGAAATGGCGTCGTCCGTGCGGCCCGGCGAAATCACCTATTACGAGGAGCTTGGCGTCGAAGACAAGGCTTCCCCGGAAGAGATTCGCGATTCATTTCGCGCGCTCGTCCGCCTTCTTCACCCCGACCAGCAATCGGACCCTCAGTTGAAAGAAATGGCCGAGCGGCAGATGCGAAAGCTCAACCGCATCTATGCGGTTCTCGCCGATCCGGAACGCCGCGCCGCCTATGATGAATCGCTGCGGGCGCCGCGTCACACAGCTCCCATCATCGTTTTCAGCGGCGCAGATGGCAGTCTGAGAAAGCTGATTATCCGCCTGGTGGCAATCACCGGTATCGTGCTCAGTTCCGCGCTCCTCATCTGGTTCATGGCCACCAGCGGCAACAACAACGATAGCCGCACGCAGGAAGCGCACGCCTCATCAGGCCGCGGTGATGGCCCGGCGGATGGCGGCGATCAGATCGCGCGCCTTCGCGATCAGCTCCGCTCCGCCGAAGCTGAACGCGACTCCGCGCTCGTGCAGCTGGAAAAGATCGGCGGCAAGGATGCTGTTGCCAGGGCCGCTGTTGCTAATGGCGACGAGCAGGAAGCTCCCGCCGCAACCCGGCCCGATAACCCTGTGCGAGGGAAGGAGCCCGCGGCGAGCCCCGCACAGCTCGCCGGTCTCTGGGGTGCCAGGAACGGAAGCGGCTTCGCCTTGGCCGGCGGCAAGTCGCGATATCCCCCGGAATACATCGAACTCCGCGTCTCCGAGAAGAACGGAGTGCTTCACGGCCAGTATCACGCGCGCTATCAGGTGCTCGACCGCGCGATCTCCCCCGACGTTGACTTCACGTTCACCGGTACTCTTGCGGGAGATGCGCTCGATTGCTCGTGGCAGGGACCCGGCGGCGCGAGAGGAAAGATAGCCCTGAAGTTCATCTCCGTTGGAACCATCAATCTTGCCTGGTCAGCGAATGAGCTCGGCAGCCTGCAGTGGCTGACGGACGGCGCCGCCACGCTCGTTAAGAAATAGCTTTACGCAGGATCGGCCCCGTATGCGGCGTCATCCACGTACCAGGCCATTGCCTGCGATTCGATTTGCGACGGCCTGCGCATTGGGTCTGGCGGCTCGCGCAGCACATTGCGCAATGCGGCGGCTTTGTCTTCGCCACTGACCAGGCACAGCGTCTGCCGCGCCCGCTCCAGCACGCCGCGCAAAAGCGTCACGCGATGCTGCTTCATCTTCTCCACCCAGACCGCTGCCGCGATATCGGTTCGGTTTTCGATGAGCGGTTCGCCGGGAAACAGGCTGGCCGTGTGCATGTCCGGACCCATCCCGCGCTGCACAACGTCAAACACCGGCAGTTCGTTGCCGTTGAGCTGGAACACGCGCCGGATCTCGTTCACATACGCGGCTGCGGCTTCTTCCGGGGCCGATTCGCCGGCGACGCGATGCACATTCGCCGCCGGAATTCGAATCGCGCTCAACAGCGACTCACGCGTCATCCGGTAGTTGCTCTGCGCATCGTCGGGCGGGACCATTCGCTCATCCACCCAGAACAGCTGTACGCCATTCCAGTCGAATTCACGCCGCGCCATCGATTCGAACATCAATCGCGGCGTCGATCCTCCGGATATGGCCAGCATCGCCACGCCGCGAGTCCGGCGCGCATCGCTTAAGAGCGCAAGAATTCTGTCGCCGCACGCTTCCGCGGCTTCCTGCGCCGTTGGATATCGGAATATTTCGGTGCTCATGCCGTTATGCGGTTCAGCGCGCGTTCGAACGCCCGGTCATGGACAACGAAGCCCAGCTCTTCGTTGAGAAGTTGCTCTTCCGTGCCGGGCGGCATGCTCGCGCGTTGTTTCAGCGCGCCGACCTCATACTCCGCTCCGCCGCGGCACAGCCGCACATAGAGATCGTCATCCACGCGGATGCCGGCGAGACATCCTTCCTCCACGCCCGCGTTGCTGCGCAGCGAAACATTCGCTTCGGGCAGAGACGTCTGAAGCCACGCCTGCAGGTACCGCGTTTCCGGCCCTGCCTCGCGACCGCCATACTCTATCGCAATTGTTTTCGCCTGCCGTTTTTCCAGAAGCTGCGCCAGCAGCGCGCGGACTGGCGTCAGGCACGTCCAGGCCAGATCGCCCGTAATGTGGCCCGAATCGAGCAGTCCGCCCAGTTCTCCGAAACCCGGCGCGCCGCCCCGGCGCGAATCCACAACGATCTTGTCGCCCAGTTGCAGCACTTTGCGCAACGCGCCCGCGCGTACAATTCTCGCCGAGCGCAGCAGCACCACACGCGGCAGGTCGGGCGCCGCCAGTGGGGCCACAATGGACGCGGCATCCGCCAGCCGGTTGATCGAAGCCGTGACTTCCACGTACTCGCAGCAGATTTGTTTCTGATGTCCGAACGGCTTCCAGCACTGCGCCGAGACATGAGCCGAAAGCTCATCCTCGCCGTCTTTCAACCGCACCACGATCAGCCGGCTGGGATGTTCCCGCATCAGCGACGCCAGCATCTCGTTCAGCGTCGAGGCATCTTCCTCATTGTCGGCGAAGCACGTCAACGTCATCGAGCAGGCGCGGAGCAAACCATCGCCTTCGCCGCCAGGCTCGCCGAGATCGCGCCAGTGTGCGGCGAGTTGCTTCAGAATTTCATCCGGCCGGACTGCTTCCGCTGTTGCCATTTACGGTCGTCTCCAAGTATGTCCGCGGCGCGCCAGCATCGCGTCCGCTTCCGCCGGTCCCCATGTCCCGGCCGCATAATTCGGGAACGAAAACTTCTTCGCGGCCCACGCGTCCAGAATCGGCTGCACCGCGCGCCAACTGGCCTCCACCATGTCCTGGCGCGTATAGAGCGTCGCATCGCCGATGATCGCGTCGAGCAGCAGCGTCTCATAAGCCGAGGGCGAACGCTCGCCGAAACTCGCTCCGTAATTGAAGTCCATCGAAACAGGACGCAGCATCATCCCCGCGCCCGGGCGCTTCGAAACAAACTTCAGCGAAATGCCTTCCTCCGGCTGAATGCGCAGAATCAGCAGATTCGGCGCGGATGTTCCCTGCTCATCGCTATTTCGAAATACCGAAAGGGGCGCCGAACGGAAATGGATGGCGATTTCGCTCACGCGCTTCGGCATGTATTTTCCGGTGCGTATATAAAAAGGAACGCCTGCCCAGCGCCAGTTGTCCACCAGGAACGTAGCGGCGGCATAAGTCGGCGTAGTCGATTCCGGATTGACGCCATTCTCCTGGCGGAATCCAATAACCTGCTGACCGCCGACTCGGCCCAGACCGTACTGACCCGCGACCGCGTTCTCATCCACTTCCTGCGGAGTCATGATGTGGACGGATCGCAGCAGCTTGGAACGCTCGTCGCGAACCGCGTCGCTCGAAAACGTGGCGCTTGGCTCCATTGCGATGGTCGCCATCACCTGCAGCAGATGATTCTGGATCATGTCGCGCAGCGCCCCGGCTTCCTGATAGTACGCGCCGCGGCCCTCCACGCCGATCGATTCCGCCGCCGTGATCTGCACGTGATCGATGTAGCGCCGGTTCCACAGCGGTTCGAAAATGCCGTTGCCGAACCGGAATGCCATGATGTTCTGAACCGTTTCCTTGCCCAGATAATGGTCGATTCGGTAAACCTGCTCTTCCTCGAAATGGGCGTGAATCCGGACGTCCAGCTCCCGCGCGCTTGTCAGGTCATGGCCGAACGGCTTTTCGATGATGATGCGCCGCCAGCCCTGGCCTTTCGCCAGACCCGCGCGGCCCAGGCCTTCCGCGATTTCCGCATACTGGCTGGGCTGCGTCGAAAGATAAAAGAGGACGTTGCCCGCGGTTTCGCGTTCTTTTTCTGTTTTCTGCAAGGCCTCCGCGATTTTCTGGTACGAAGCCGGATCCGCGACATCGCCGGCCAGATAAAACAAACTCTGCGCGAACGATCGCCACAAGTCTTCATCGAATGGCGAGTCTTCCAGGAATTTCGAAACCGAATCCTTCATACGCGAACGAAAGTCGTCGTCCGACATCGCCGTCCGCGAAATCCCGATGACGGCGAATCCCGGCGCCAGCCGCCCTTCATAGGCGAGCCGGTAGAGCGCTGGCATTAGTTTGCGTTTTGTCAGATCGCCGTTCGCGCCGAAGATGACAACCGCGCAGGGCGGCGTCTTGCGGTGGAAACGCAGTGGATCGTGCAGCGGAGAATCGGCCATTACCGCCACAGTAGCATGATGTCGCCTTCTTTACCGGCCTCTGTCGAGCTAATCGAAAGTGACATTCGATTGATCGTTAAGGTGAGGCTATCTGGGTCCGGCGCGAGCGTACGGCGAAGAATTGGGAAGATTGAGATAAACGGATGATATGCTGCGCCGCGACAATCGCGCGTTTCGGCGCGCCGCCGTGCGCCCCGATATCGTGCCCCGCAGGATCGGAAGTAAGTTATCGCAGCCGTAGAGCTCTCGGTCCAGAACCAGGCTGATCTTGCGCTTTTGACCTGGCGTTTCAAAACGCTTGCAGTCGAAAAATATATCGAGTCCGAGCGGCATGCCGCCTGTCGCCAGTGCATGATGAAGAAATGCACTCCGCCGTCTGGCGCGCCGCAGGCTTTGTCACCGCCGCCTCATGGACGTGGCTCGCCTTCTTTCGCGGCGGGTTCTGGAAGCTTCGCGAACGCCTCCGCCCCGGCGTGCCAGGCCGGCCCCAAACCGTCACCGCCGTCATCCCCGCCCGCGACGAATGCGATCTCATCGGCCGCGCGGTCGCCTCCCTCAAAGCCCAGCGCCATCCGCTCCGCATCATCGTAGCCGACGACGAAAGTACTGACGGCACTGCCGAAGCCTCACACGCCGATCTCGTGGTTCGTGTTACCCGACGCCCGTCCGGCTGGAAGGGCAAGCTCTGGGCCGTGTCCTCCGGCATTCAGGCTGACGATTCCGCGCCCGAATATTACCTGCTCACCGATGCCGATATCGAACACGTCTCACCGGATCTTCTCCCCTCGCTTCTCGCCCAGGCTGGACGCGGTTTCGATCTCGTCAGCATCATGGTGCAGTTGCGCTGCGAATCGCTCGGCGAGCAGCTTCTGATCCCGGCGTTCGTGTTCTTCTTCTTTATGCTGTATCCGCCCAACTGGATCGCCACAGCGAAGGGAAGCGCCGCCGCAGCCGGTGGCTGCATTCTCATCCACCGCGAAGTCCTCGAACGCATCGGCGGTATTGCCTCCATCCGCGACGCCCTGATCGACGATTGCGCCCTCGCCGCCCGCGTGCGAGCCTCCGGTGGACGTGTCTGGCTCGGCATCTCTGAACTCCCCATCCGCAGCATCCGCCCCTACGGCGGACTTTCCGGCATTCGCGCCATGATCGCCCGATCCGCCTTCGCGCAACTCGATCATTCCACGCTGTTGCTGTTGGGCACGGTCATCGGCATGCTCCTGATCTACGTCGCCCCTGCGTTCCTGTGGCTTTCCGGCGACCCACTCGCCGCCGCGCTCGGCCTCAGCGCCTGGCTGCTCAGCGCACTCATTTACCTGCCCTCCGTCCGCCTCTACCGCGCCCCCCTCTGGACCGCCGTCGCCCTTCCCGCCATCGCGACCTTCTATCTCATCGCGACCCTCGAATCAGCTCTTCAATACTGGACCGGCAAAGGCGGCCAGTGGAAAGGCCGCATTCAGGACCCCGGATCGCGGTGAATTGTCTTCCGGCGCGTGATCTAATGCCCGGCGAACGCCAGAGGATGAATCGTCGTCACAAACTGAATCGCCAGAGTCCGGTTCGCCGCCGACACCGTATCGCTGTGCGCCGTCTCATAGCTGATCTTGATCAGCTGCCCCGCGCCCGGCCGATATCCGGCCGCGGTCTCAATCACCTGCGCATGCCCAATATGATCCGCGCTCAGATAACTGAACCGCGCCGCCACATACCAGCGCGGCCCCAGCGTACGCTGCGCTTCCACATAGCCGGTATGTTCGTGGAACGCCGGCCTCGGCCCGTACTCCATCACGAATCGCTGAATCTCTCCACGCCAGTTCCAGTGACCGGCGCCCCATTCACCGTCCGCCCCTACGCCGCTACCTGGCAAACTGCGTGGCGGCCCATCGGTGGGTCTATAGAATGGATACTTTCGATCCGCATACGGTCCGCGATACCCGGACACGCCCACTCGCAACCCTTGCCGAATGGTCACGCCGCCGCCACCGGCCCAGTTCCCGTACTGCTCGGAAGCGAAGATACTCCGCGGATTCGCCGGCGATGAATTCGTGAACTGCGCCCGCCCATCGAGCCTCTTCCAGGTCGTATCGATCTCCGCCCCCGCCAACCCTCCCAGTGTGGCCAGAGACCCGTAGTAGCCGTACTGCACCGGCACGTCCACCAGCGCATTGTCGTGGTCGTCATAGCGGAGCGCAAACGAACCGAATGCAGATGACATCTGCCCCAGCTTCACCTGCACCGACGAATCCTTCCATACCTGCGTATAGCTCAGATAACCCTGCACCACATTGCCGCGCAGCGCATGTCCCTGCGACTCGAACTGCGAGTAATAATACGGACGCGATACCGCCTGAAGGGCCCCATAGAACATCCAGTGATCGCTCAGCTTCCACGTCGGATACAGCATCAGCCGCACGCCGGCATCTTCCAAAGACCCCGAAGACGATCGAGGCGCCAGCCGGAACTCCGTCGACGCCGCGGCCATCCCACTGAGCGTTCCGCGCAGCCCGAAGCCGCTTTCGGATTCGTACTGCTGCGCCTGCATCGAGAGCGCAGCCGCGCAAAGCAAAGCCCCGAATCGCAATGCCTTCAGCATGCGTGCGCCTCCACCGGTTCGGCGTCTTCCACTTTTACCTCGGCAAACCGCCGCACCACTTCCGGATCGAACTGCGTACCCGCGCCCTCGCGCAGCCGCGCGATCGCTTCTTCATGGCTCATGCCGCGCCGGTACGGACGATCCGTCGTCATCGCGTCATACGCATCGGCCACGTGGATGATACGCGCATCCACCGGCGTCTCGAGCCCCGCCTGCCCATGCGGATATCCCGTGCCGTCCCAGTTTTCGTGATGGAGTTCCACCGCCGCCAGATACGGACTGAATCCGTTCACGCCCTCCAGAATTCTTCGTCCGATCGTCGGATGCTCCTGCACCAGCGCAAACTCCT
>CAZWTH010000197.1:0-3225 GCA_964636715.1 uncultured Solibacteraceae bacterium
GCCCCACTATGAATCACCGCGCCGCGAGGTAGGACGCCACAGCTTCCGCAAGCGGCGGCATCGGCGCAATGCCACACTCTGCCATGCGCGCATTGGCGAGCGCGGAAAACTTCGGACGCCTCGCCGCTGTGCGATACTCGCGCTCGTTCGTCGGCGTCAGATCCGCGCGGATGCCCGCCTTCTCAAAGATCAGGCGCGCGTAATCGAACCAGGAAACCGCCTCTCCCCCGCCGCAGTGAAACACGCCATCGAGATTGCGCTCAAGCATGTCGATCGACCGGCTGGCGAGCAGAGGAGCGAAAGTGGGGGAAGCGACATGGTCTTCCACCACGCGAATCGGTTTGCCTTCGCCCGCCAGGCGCAGCATGAGCTCCGGGAAATTGCCGCGTCTGGTGCCGCGGCCCGCCGGTCCGAATACGCCGGACGTCCGGATAATCAGCGGCCGGTCCAGATAGGCCTGCGCGTACAGTTCGCCGGCGAGCTTCGAAACCGCATAGGCCCCGAGCGGATGCACGGCATCCGATTCGGCGTAAGGACGGCCCAGCATTCCATCGAACACGTAGTCGGTTGAGAAATGGACCAGACGGGTATCGTTCTGCCTGCAGGCGAGCGCAATATTGCAGACGGCGAGCGCATTGGCTTCATAGGCTGCCGCCGGTTCCCGCTCCGCCACGTCCACCTGGTTGTATGCCGCGGCGTTGAAGACAGCCGAGGGATCGCAATCCGCGAGCGTGTGCTCCACCAGTTCGCGATTGGAGATATCGAGTTTCGTCCTCGCGAATCCCCGGACTTCATACCCCCGGCGTTCCAGCTCATTACAGAGTTCCACGCCTAACTGCCCCGAGGCGCCAAATACCACTACGCGTTTGCCCATATCAGCCTGTCGCCTTATCAACCGTGAGAGATGTGAAATACAGATGCGATCAGCGCGGTCGCGGCCAGGAAGAGAAGAATGCCTGCCCAGGCGGTCCACGAAAGACCGGCAAAACCGGAAGCGGGAGGCACCGGCTCAATCGAGGGCGGCGATATCGCTTGCGGCGCGCTCTGCTCCTGTTGCCGCGCCTCGCGCTGGGCGACGATCTCCGTCCATTGCTCACGGCCGGCGCGATCGGCAATCACAATCATCCCCGAGTTTTCGCTGTTGGTCGTCTCGAGCAGCGTTCGCCGCAGCGCCTCCGGCACTTCCTGCACAGACCGGTAAAAGGTGTGTTCGTCGCCCGCCGCGATCATCACGGCGGACGTCTTCACGATCCCGGAAACCTTGCGCAGAATCCGCACGCCGCATTCCGGGCAGTGCGTGGCCGCTTCATCGAATTCAAACTGGCACTGAGGGCAGATCATGCGGTTTCTTCCTAATCGGCCGCGTTGGAGCGTGGCGGCGTCTGCCCCGGCAATCCATGGTGGTGCGACACGAAGTGCGCGAGCGTCACCTGAATAAAACCGAGCGCGGCTTTGGAAAGCGCCTTATCTTTACGATAGATCAGACCCAGCTTGCGAACCATCGGTTCCGGCGCGAGCGGTATGGCGCGCAGGGTACCGGCCTGCACTTCCTCTTCGAGAGTAGCGCCCGAGAGGAAGCTGAGTCCAAGACCGGCGAGGACAAAGCGCTTCATCGTCTCGGTGGAATCGAGTTCCATCGAAACCTGGAGATCCCCTTCCACTTTCTCGAACCATTCGTTGAGCCGGGTCCGCGTCACGCCGGATTGCGGCAGCAGCAGCGGGTAAGGCGCCACGTCCTCGCAGGAAATTCGCTCTTTGCTGGCGAGCGGGTGCCCCGCAGGGACCACGCACAGCACTTCGTCTTTGAAAATATCCACCACCTGGACGCGCTTTTCCGCCACGGGAAGCTGCGTCAGGCCGAAGTCGGCCACATTTTCCATGACCGCTTCCACCACGCGGGAGCCATAAGACCGGTTGACCTGAAGCTGCACGCCGGGAAACTGAACTTTGTACTCCGCGAACATCCCCGGCAGAACGTAAATGCAGGTCGCCTCATTGGCGGCGATGACCAGTTCCCCGCGCGGCGAAGATTCCAGCTCGTTGAGAGCATCCTGCGCCTGGCGGCGGATGTCCATCATCTGCTCGGCATATTGCGCGAACAGCTTTCCGGCGGTGGTGAGAGAGATGCGGCTGCCAAACCGCTCAAAGAGCTCGCATTTAAGCTCGTGCTCCAGCTGGCGAATCTGGGCGCTGATGGCGGGCTGCGTCCGGTAACACGTCTGCGCGGCCTTGGAGAAACTCTTGAGCCGGACAATTTCGAGAAATGTATGGATCTGGTCGAAATCCATCGCGGAAAATCACACCGTCCGGCAATTCAGGTTGGCCGCGCCCTGGCGCGTATCTCTGAATTTTAGCAGGGGACGGAGAGCGGCGAGCAGTCCCGGTTTTCTAAAGCTTACGGAGTAAGCTTTCCGGCACGCCCCACCCAAAACCGAACGAAAGCCGTATGCTGCTCTGCGAGAGAGGCGAACTGCTGACGTTATAGCGTTCGTAGTTGAACCGGAAACTCGCGCTCACGCCCCGTCCGAGCGGGCGCGACGTCGAAACGTAGTATGTCTCGCTTCTGTAATAACCGATATTGGTCCCTGCCGTCGAGGTGACCGAGGAGTAAATTCCGCCGATGCTGAACGGGAGCCTCCGGCGCAGCAGGCTGGCGCTAAAGCCTGCGCTGAGACTTTGCTGGATCGAAGTCAGGAGCACGCCGTTGCCAGGCGATTGGCCATGGGCGTACGCGATACTCGCGGTTCGCGAACGCCGGAAATCGTGAACCAGCTGCGCCGAAATATCCGAAGTGCTTCGCACGGAATAGGCGTTGATGACGACGGTCATCTGGCCGAGAAGCACGGCTAGCGGCGGTGGCAGCGGCACCGCCTCATAAGCGAGGGATTCGATGCGCGTCATCCCGAGTCGCGTCTGCACCTGTGTGTTCCGGTTAATCGCGTAGGAGTAAATCAGGCCGGCCCCGTGCGAATCGGAAGTGGAAATATTGTGCGCGTAAACATAATCCGTGAACGAGTAATAGGCGCCCACGGTCGCTTTGTGGGTCCAGCGGTAATTGACGTCTCCGCTGTACTGCATGCCGTGCATCCCCACGCCTTCGCTGCGGCCGATGATGAAATACGACGTGGACATGTTATAGGAGAGCCGGGGCGTCTGGATAAGCGTCATGCTGGCGGAGGATGAAGATTGCCGCGTCGTGCTGTTCAGAAGCTGGACATTCGGGCT
>CAZWTH010000198.1:0-22899 GCA_964636715.1 uncultured Solibacteraceae bacterium
ATCAGGTGATACTTCAAATCGAATACCGCGTGCGCGCTTTGCCTGTATTCCGCCATTCCTCCTATTCTCGTAGCGTGGAACGGGCTGCTCAAGCTGACCGCCTAAAAGGCGGTGGGCTTAGACCCGGCGATGGATACTAAACTGATCAAAGACTGGTTAATTTACCCATGGGTACCGTCAGTTCCTTCCATGCCAAGACTAATTTCGGAGCCATTCTGGATCGCGTAGCGGCCGGTGAAGAGATCGTTATCACCAGGCACGATAAGCCGGTAGCACAGCTCGTCCCGGAGGGGCGACATTCCCTGGAAAGCGTGCGCGAAGCGGTAGAAGGGCTGAAAGCGCTGCGCGAGAGAATGTCCCGCCGAAAAGGATTCCGTCCACTGACAGACGCCGAGATCAGGTCAGCGATTAACGAAGGCCGCCGTTGAGCGCTGACTTTGTCGCCGACGCTTCGATTGCTATTGCGTGGGCCGCGGAATCACAATCCTCTGAGGCTGCGGTCCGTGTTCTGGATCAGGTCATGAAGGGAGCCACAATATTTGTCCCTCCAATAAACACGCAGATCGCCGATCTGGCAGCCGCGAACGGCTCAACCGTCTACGATGCCGCGTACCTCGAACTTGCGATTCGCAGACAACTTCCTCTCGCATCGAGAGACGCCGGCCTGAACCGAGCGGCGAAGCGCCACGGCGTGCGCCTCCTGCTCTAAAAAGCCCAGGGATTAAAATATAGTTATGAAGCAGTTTTCGCGCCGGGCTCTGTCTGCCCTGGCGTTGTCTGGCTTGGCTTTCGCCGCGGTAAAGGCTGGTCTGGACGTGGATCTCCGTATTCCCCCCGATCATCCCGCCATCGCGTATATGAAGACGCCGCCGGACGATCCGGTCGCCCGCTTGGTGAAGCGCCTGGATACCGGGAAGGCGAAGCTCGACTACGTTCCCGGCCGCGCCGGCTATCTGCCGAGCCTGCTGAAGAATCTCGACATCAATGTCGATTCCCAGATGCTGGTGTTTTCGAAAACCAGCTTCCAGGCGCCGCTGATTTCGCCGCGTGCGCCGCGCGCGCTTTTCTTCAATGACGACGTATCGGTCGGCTCCGTCAAGAATGGCGAGGTGCTCGAACTAGCCGCCCTCGATCCGAAACAGGGCGTCGTTTTCTACACCCTGAACGTCGAAAAGTCGGCGAAACCTTACTTTGCCCGCCGCGATGAATGCCTGCAATGCCATCAGGTCCAGGCGACGCTCGGCATTCCGGGACTCGAGGTCGGTTCCTCCTTCCCGAGATCCGACGGCACGCCGCTTTTCCAGGCAGGTTATACGGCGGTTGACCATCGCATTCCAATCGAAAAGCGCTGGGGCGGATGGTTCGTTACCGGATCGAGCGGCAGCGTCGAGCACATGGGGAACGCCATCGTTCCCGATCCATCAAATCCGAAAGAGCTGGATCGCTCCGATTCGCACAATCTCACCAGCCTTGCAGGTAAGGTCGACCTGACTGGCTATCAGGCGCAGACCAGCGACATCGTCGCGCTGATGACGCTCGAACACCAGACCCGCATGACGAATCTCATCATCCGCTCGGGCTGGGAGGAACGTGTCGCCGAGCATGACGGCAAACTCGCGGAAGCAACGCCGGCGCTCGAAACCGATATCGACGAACTCGTGGCCTATATGCTTTTCGTGGACGAAACGCCGCTCAAAGATCCCATCGTCGGCGTCTCGACGTTCACGAAGACTTTTCCGGAGCGCGGCCCGCGCGACAAGCAGGGCCGTTCGCTGCGCGATTTCGATCTGAAGACCCGTATGTTCAAATACCCGCTGAGCTACATGATTTACAGCGAGGCCTTCGATAACATGCCGGCCTGGGTGCGCGATCGCGTGTATCGGAAGATCTACGACGTGCTCACGAACAAAGACACGGACGAACGTTATAAGAAGATTTCGCAGGCTGACCGTGAGGCCGTGCTCGAAATCGTCCGTGACACCAAGCCGAACCTGCCGGACTACTGGAAGCAGTAGTTAACCCTTTTTCGAGAGCCGCGCCAGCGTTGCCAGCTGCCGCAGATACTGTTTGAGCGGCCGCGCCGGCGTTCCCCACACGGGCTCTCCCGCGCGCACGATCTTCGAGGAAAGTATTCCCGCGCCCGATCCGATTACCGCTTTCGATTCGATCCGCGCCTTGTCGCCGATGCCGACCTGGCCGCCGATCACGGCGTAATCGCCGACCGTCACCCCGCCCGCGAGTCCCGTCTGCGCCACAATCAGCACATTTTTTCCGATCCGGCAATTGTGGGCTATGTGGACCAGGTTATCGAGCTTCGTGCCGTCCCCAATCACGGTAATGCCCAGCGCGGCGCGATCCACGCAACTGTTGGCGCCAATCTCGACATCGTTGCCGATTTCCACCCGCCCCACCTGCGGCACTTTGCGAAACGAGGCGCCGGCCAGTTCGAATCCGAAGCCATCGGCGCCGATCACCGCTCCCGAATGCAGAATGGCGCGCGAGCCAATAGTCACGTTCGAATAGATCGAAACCCTCGCGTGGAGCAGCGAATCGGCGCCGATGGACGAGTTCTCGCCCACGGAGCATGACGCGCCAATTCGCACCCGCGCCCCAATCCTCGCGCCCGCCGCGATCGAAGCGAAAGGTCCGATTTCCGCGGTGGGATCTACCTCCGCCGCATGATGAAGGAATGCGGAAGCGTGAATTCCGGGATGCAGCGGCGCGGAGGGATAAAGCAGCGTCAGCGCCTGAGCGAAATGGGCGCGCGGCTGGGCGGATTCGATCACGGTGCGGTCGGTGGCCGGAAAGTCCGCAGCGGCGATGAAACAGCCCGCCTGCGACTCGAGCGCCGCTTCGAAGTTTTTCGGTGATACGACAAACGCCAGATCGTCCGGCCCGGCATCTTCCAGCGACGCCGCCGCGATGATCTGCCGGTTGCCGTTACCGCGCACACGCAAACCCAGGCGCGCGGCCAGTTCGGAAGCGGTGATTTCAGCCATGAATTCTATTTCACCAGCAGCGCCGCGGCGAGCGGCAGTTCGATCAAGACGCCGGAAATCAGCGGCGGCGGAACCTGATAGAAGGCGCAGAGTGAGGTAAACGCCGCCACCCAGATCACATTGATCCAGACGACGCGCTGCAGCGCCTGATCGGAGATAGCGCGAACCAGCGCCAGGTTCAACAGAGCGATAGCCGCAAACGTCACGGTCATCGTCAGCACCAGCAGCATGTGGACATCGAACATCGACGGGGTCATTCCCATCCCGACCGGCGGATGCGAACTCCTCATCGCCGTGTAGATCCCGGCTGTCCCGGGATCGGAAGGCGGCAACAAATTCCCGATCGTGTGGGCCACCGCGCCCAGCAACATCAGCACAGAGGAAGTAGTCAACAAGCCGCGCCGGGAAACAGGCATATTCGTCTCATTCTAAATTCCTGATAGTCTGGAATGCTATGGCCCACCCTCTTACACGCCGTGAATGGATTGCGACCGCAGCGGCTGCTGCGACCGCGACTACGCTCCACGCCGCGATGCCGAAACCGCTCGGCGCGCAGCTCTACACTGTCCGCAACATCCTGATGAAGGAGCCGGACCGCGTCTTCAAGACGCTGGCCGATATCGGCTACACGGAAGTGGAAGGCAATCGCGCGGACCTGGTACAGCTCGATTCGAAAATCCGGCAATACGGCCTGAAGGCGATTTCCTGTCACATCGAAACGCCGCTGGTCACGGGGAAATGGGAGCCGTATCCCGATCTCAAGCCGATGCCGCTCGATGACGCTATTGCGAGCGCGAAAAAAGTGGGCGTCGAATACTTCACGCTCGCCTACATCTCACCGGGCGCGCGTGGCGAGGGCGATGATTTTTACCGCCGCACGGCCGACATGATGAATCTGGCCGGCCAGAAGTGCAAAAAGGCGGGCCTGCAGTTCGCGTATCACAATCACGCATACGAGTTCGGCGGCCAGCCGGGCCACCGCCCCATCGACATTTTCACGGAACGGCTGGACCCGAGATACGTTCAGTTCGAAGCCGATGTCTTCTGGCTCAGCGTCGCGGGGCAGGATCCGGTGGAAACGCTGAAGAAATGGAAAGGCCGCGTTTCGCTGCTGCATCTGAAAGATAAGGCGAAGGACACGCCACATCAGTTCAGCGAGAATGTCCCACCTGCGTCCTTCAAAGAAGTGGGAAGCGGCGTGATCGACTTTCCGGCGATCCTGAAGGCAGCGCCGGCTGCCGGCGTGAAGCAATACATCGTGGAACAGGATCAGACGCCCGGCGATCCGCTTGAGAGCCTTCGGAAGAGCTTCAATTATCTGAAGACGCTCTGATGCCCTTCTCGGCGGTGGGAAAATCGTTTGAGATTCATGAGTGGCGCGGCAGCGGGCCCGCCACTCTGCACGTCCATCACGCGGATGACGAAGCATGGCACGTGCTCGAAGGCGAGCTCACATTTCGCTACGCCGACCGGACAGAAACCGCGCGAGCCGGCGCGACGGTCTTCGTTCCCGCGGGTACGGCCCACACGTACACGGCGGGTCCGCATTCCCGCTATCTGATCGTGCTGACGCCACGCCTGCGCTCATTGATCGCGGAACTCCAGAGCGACCGCGATCCGGCGCATCAGCGCGAAATCTACCGGCGCTTCGATTCTGAGTTACTGGAATAGCTTCAGGTTGATCGAATCGCCCATGATCTTATAGCCTGCATCACCGGGATGCAGAAGATCGGGCGAATCGGCCTCTTTGCGAAAACGCGGCGGATCGGCCGTGTCGCGAACGGCTGCCTCAAAATCAATTACGGCATCAAACTCCCCGCTCGATCGAATGAACTTGTTCGCCGCCTCCCGGATCGCCTCGCCGCGCTCGCTGTAGCCGCTCGATCCGCCGAACGGCGTCAGCGTGCAGCCGATGATTTTGACGCCTGCTTCATGCGCCATCGCGATCATCTGCCGGTAAGCCGCGATCAAATCGGCTTCGCTGAACGCATTCGGGCCGGTCTGCCGCACGCCGGCTGTGATGTCGTTGATGCCTTCGAGCAGCGTGACCCACTTAACGCCTGGCTGATCGAGCGCGTCGGCAAAGAAGCGAGACATGCCGCCGCCATTATCGCCGAGAATTCGATTACCCGAAATACCGGCGTTCACCACGCCGATATGCGCGGTCGCGTTGTTCGCCTGAAGCCGCGCGGCAAGAACCGCGGGCCACGGGCTGTTGGTGTTGTCCGAAGATTGGTCGCCGTCGGTAATGGAATCGCCGAACGTCACAATCGTGGCGGCGCGCGCCGGTCCCTCTACATCCAGCCCGGCGAGATAGTAGTACGACTGCACAACCGACGCGGCGTCCGCGATCGACGGCGCGCTCGTGAAATCGCCATCTTTCGAAATATACGTGTCGTGCAGCGAAAACCGGTGATTGGTCGCCGCGCTCGTCTGGTTCGGGAAGTAGAGGCTGACCGCAACATCCGTCAGGGGCGGTAATTTCAGATCCACGGGATCGCTGACCAGAACCTGGCCCGCGTAGATCGTCGCGATGGGCTTGCCGCTGAACGTGAGTACATGGTCCGAGCCCGCCACAATCGCCGAATCCTTCGAACGCAGCGCGATGTGCGCGGCGCCCAGCGAAACGGATGCGCCGCCCACGGCATTCGAAAGCCGCACGCGAACGCGGCTGCCGCCGGCGCTGCTCCGCACAATCATCCGCACGGTCTGGTTATCGATCCCGGCGAGCGTTGGCGGAATTGGATAGCGGCGGCCCGGTTTTCCCGGCGCGGGCGCGGCAGGCTGCTGCGTGGGGATAATGCCGATAGTCGGACGGCCTGAAGCGCCACGCGCACCGGCGCCGCCGGTCACGGCTCGTTGCTGCGCAGTGCCCCACGTCGCGACCCAATGGTCCGACGGCGCCGCAGCCAAAACTCCAGAGGCCAAAAGTGCAAAGGCAATGATTTTGCGCGTCATGAATCTCCTTATTCGTGCGGGAACGGCTGGAACAGGGCGAAGACGGCGCCCTGTGGGTCCGCCAGCACTGTCATGCGGCCAACTTTCTCCATCGTCACCGGCCCAAAATAAATCCGAGCGCCGAGTTGCTTCGCCTTCGCGGTGGAAGTATCGCAATCGGCCGTCTGGAAATAGAGCAGCCAGTGCGGCGGCATTCCAGGCTGGCGATGAGCCGCAGGCGGGATGCCGCCAATATGCCTGCCCCGATTCAGAATGTGCGTGTAATCGTCTTTGCCGAAGTCCGTTGTCCAGCCGAAAAGATTCGTATAAAAGTCCGAAGCGCGTTTCGCGTCAGGCGTGGAAAGATCGGCCCAACAGAACGCGCCGTTCTCGCCCTGCACTTCGGTCCCGGGATGATCTTTCGCTTCCCAGATGTTGAAGACGGCTCCGGTTGTGTCCGCAATGGTCGACATCACGCCGTGCGTCGCAACATCGAACGGCCCGCAGAACACGGTGCCGCCCAGTTCTTTCACCCGCTCCGTCGAAACGGCCGCACTCGCGGCCGCAATATAGAGATTCCAGTGCGGCGGAATACGCTTCGCCACTTCATCCGCCTGCAGCGTATAACAGGCTGCGGCCTTGCGGTCCTGGAGGTTGAACGTCGTATAGAAAGCGTCCGGTCCCATCGGCGAATCCTTCGCCGTCCAGCCGAACAATTCAGAATAGAAAGCTTTTGCCGCACTCTGATCGGAAGTAGCCAGTTCCATCCAGCAGAATGAGCCCGGCGCATGCTTTTCCAGGTTCGCCATACCGGAAGTATATACGGCCTTTACAATTGGTTGATTTTCACCAATCCCACCACCTTCGAGCGCCCCGGCCTGAGGTTTTCCCTCCTGTTTTCAATACTCCAAAACGGTGAATTCTGGCACGGCGGCTGCACTATAGCGAGCGAAAGGATTTTTAAGAATATATGAAGCGCTTAGCTACTTTTCTCGCATCCGCAGTGCTGATGATTCCCGCCGTGATGCAGGCGAAGCCTGCGCGACCGGTATCGACGCAGGAAGCCGTACGCCATCAGTTGGCGATGATGTCCCGTTACACCGTGTTTGACGATATTTCGTTCCGGCTCGATGGCGATACCGTGATTCTCACCGGAGAAGTCCACCAGCCGATCGTCAAATCCGATGCGAAGGATGCCGTACGCCACGTGGAAGGCGTCCGCAACGTGATCAACAACATCGAAGTTCTGCCGCTTTCGCCGAATGATGACCGGGTCCGCATGGCCGTCTATCGCGCGATCTACGGCGAACCCACGCTGAGGGCCCGTTATGGAATGCAGGCGTTTCCTCCGATCCACATCATTGTGAAGAACGGTCATGTCCGCCTCGAAGGATTCGTCGCCAACCAGATGGACCGCAATATCGCGGGCATTCGGGCAAAAGGCGTGTTCGGCGCCTTCAGCGTCGATAACGACCTCAAGGTCGGTTAACAGCAAAGTAATACTGAGAGCAGGCGGGGCCGATTCATTCGGTCCCGCCCTTTTTTTGTTTTCACCGATTTCTGGTAGCATGACCGAGGGGGAAACATGCCGGACCAAAATAACGAATCGCTCGACCGACGAAACTTCCTGCGCGCCGTCACCGTCACCGGCGTCGCCGCCGGCGCGGTGACCAACGCCTTCGCCGCCAAACCGGCCGCGAAAATGAGCAGCCGAGTGATCGGCGCGAATGATCGCATCAACGTGGGCGTGATCGGCTGCGGCGGACGCGGCTCCTCCGACGCGCAGTCTTTCGCCACGTTCGGCAAGAATAATCCGAATAGCTGCCAGGTCGTCGCGGTTGCCGACGTTTACGAGAAGCGCCGCCGCACACAATCCGAAAAGCACCAGGTGAAGGGCTATCTCGACTATCGCGAGTTGCTGAATCATCCCGACCTGGACGCTGTCGTAATTGCCACGCCCGATCACTGGCACGGAAAGATGGCCCTGGATGCGATGGACGCGGGCAAGGACGTTTACCTTGAAAAGCCGATGGTTCACACGAACGAGGAAGCGCGGCTGCTTGTCGAAAAGGTGAAAGAGACAGGCCGCATTCTGCAGGTTGGCTCGCAGACTACTTCGGCGGATATCTGGTGGAAGGCGAAGAAGGCTATCGCCGATGGAATGATCGGCCAGATGATCGAAAGCCAGGGTTCGTATCATCGCAATTCCGTTGGCGGCGAATGGAACTATCCCATTGACCCGAACGCCGGCCCCAACGGCAAAGGCGATGATTACATCGACTGGAACATGTGGCTCGGCACGCAGTACAAACTCGCGCCGAAGCGCGATTTTGACGCCGACCGTTTCTTCCGTTTCCGCAAATACTGGGATTATTCGCTGGGCATCGCGAGCGATCTGTTCTATCACGTGATCGCGCCACTCAACATCTGCTGGGATGAGCCGCAGTTCCCCTACAAAGTGATGGCGACCGGCGGCACCTATGTATTCCGGCGTCCCGATGGCAAGCCGGATCGCGAAGTGCCCGACACGTACCATCTGCTCGCCGAATATTCAAAGGGCCATTCGCTGGTGCTGAGTTCGTCCATGGCGAATGACACGCATATTCCGGGCCTGATTCGTGGCCACGAAGGCACCATCATTTTGGTGGATCACGGCAAGTTCGAAAGCTCCGTTCCATTCATCACCGTGAAGCCGCAGGTCTATGGGGCGCGCATGGTGAATGGCCAGATGACGCCCGCGAAGGCAATCGGAGGCGACGCATACGCCGCGAAGTGGGGCACGAAGGATTTCCAGATTCCTATCGACCAGAAAGATATGATGCAGGCCCATATCGATAACTTCCTGAGCTCGATGCGCACGCGTCAAAAGCCGCACCTCGATGTGGAAACCGGCGCGAAGGCCGTGGTGGTGATCAATCTCTCGGCGGAGTCTTACCGCGAGGGCAAGGTCATGTACTGGGACGAGAAGAACTGGCGCTCGTCGGATAAGCCGGTCAAGGTCTAGTCGATTTCGACTCGCTGCGAGTCCGTCTTCTGCAGATGCTTATCGCCGTTCGTAAAGTCCACAACGTTCTGTAAGACGAAAGTCGGACTTCCCGTCACGTTCTGCGCTTCAACGTGATCGAGCTCGATTCCCTGCGCCTGATCGATCACGAATGCCGGTCGCTTGTCTTCCTTCTGGAAGCTGAGATCGACGTGATCCATCTTCACCCCATTCGCGTGCCGGATGAAGAATCCCCAGGCGGGCATCAGGCCGAACATGGAAGGTTCCGGATATTCCTTTTCGCGTTCGGGAGTGTCGTACGGTTCGCGCGGCGGCACACCGCCGGTGGCCCGAAAGAAAAATGTGTTGACCAGGCCAGCCGGTTGTTTCGCAACGTCATCGAGCGTGATGCCGCCTCGATAGACGATTCGAATGTTGCTCAGCTTCACGTCTTCGATATCGTGCCCCGGAATGCCGCTGATAATGGAGCCATAGCGCGGGTCAGCGTCATACACATTCACGTTGCTGATGGAAATTCGTTTGATCGACCCGACCGGCACTCCTTCCGGCGCGCGCATCCGGCTGCCGAGCCGGATGAAGATCGGCGCATTCGAAACGTCGCGCATCGAGATGTTCGAGACCGTGACATCTTCAATATGCGAGCCGTCCACCGATTCGAGCGCAAGCCCGCGCGAACGGTCGAACACGATATTCGAGATCGTGATGTTGCGGAAATCGCCTTCCGATTCGGTACCGATCTTGATGCGCCCGGTGGGTCCGTCGCGATCCGGCGCGGCCGTAACGGTGCGCTTGTAAGTGCCATCCAGCAGTGATCCGATATCGTAGCCGCTTACCAGACTGTTGACGATCGTCACGTTCTCCGTGGATCGAGCAAAGCCCAACGCGTGTGAGCCCTTCAGCACGATAGCGTCGTCATTCGGCGTATTGATACTGACGTTCGAGATCCGGATATTGCGGCAGGAATCGATATCGATGCCATCGCGGTTCGTATCGATCGAGATGTTGTCGATCGTGAGGTTATCGACGCCGGTCGTCAGAACGCCGAAGTGACCGCCGTTGAGAATCGAAAAATCCCGCAGAGTGACGTGATGGGAAAGTTTCAGCGCGATGGCTTTGTCGGCGCCGCGATCATTACGGGAAAGCGCGCCGCCGCTGATCAGGCCAGGACCGGCAATCGCGACGTTCTCCAGGTTCTCACCCCAGATGAGACTGTCGTGAAAGTGGCTGTGGCCGCGATCCTGAAATTTGTCCCACTCGTTCGGTTCGGCGGCGTCATAGGCCGCGGGATCGGACGACGCCTCAATCCGCACCCCCGGCTCGAACTGCAGCGTGATATTGCTGTGCAGATGGATGGAGCCCGTCAGATAAGTTCCCGCCGGAAAATAGACCGTCCCGCCGCCCGCCGCCGCGGCGGCTTCGATCGCCCGGTTGATGCTGTCGCGATCGGGCGTCTTGCCGTCCGCCTTCGCGCCGAACGCTTTGACGTCAAACGATGCGGCCGCGAGACACGCAGGCATCAGACTCACCAGGATGGTGCAGACAGCCAGCCGGTATTTACGCATGACAAACCCGGTAGATAGAGTGCGCTCCAATACTCTTTTTGTTTCAGATTTAGTATACTTGCGATCAAAGGTCATCCAGTGTCCCGCGCAACCCAGATAGAACTACTGGTACCAACCGCGCCTCCGCAGGGAGTGCGTCGTGTGCGCCGGCCAGTTCGGATTTCGGGCAAGGCGGTTCCGGATAGTGAATGCGAACTGGTCGGAATCGGCGACGGGGTGCTTTACCTGCGCTCCGAGCGGCGTATCGCCGACACTTCGGCAGTCAATATCACCTTCGAACGGACTCAGCTTTCGGGCTACGTATCGAGCTGCGTTCCCGTCGAGAGTGGATGGGACGTTTCGATCTCGCTCGTCTCGGGCCGCCGCAAGGAAGTGCGCATTCCGACCGGCGAATATCTGTCTGTCGGGATCGTGGGCCGCAACGGGACGAAGCGGTATCACTGCACGGTCGTGGACCGCTCCGCTTCGGGGCTTGGAGTGCGCTTCGCGAAGTACGTCGCGCCGGGCACTCGGATCTACGTGGAGTTCGAAGCGTCTATGGTGCTGGGCGAGATTCGCCATTGCAGCCAGACGGGGGACGGCCACTTCATGGCAGGCCTCGCGATTCTGGACTGCGTCCCGGACGCGCGGGAGATCAACGCGTTTTCGGAAATTGTGCACAAGCTGCGATGGAAAATCTCATCGGGGCTGCGCGGACCGGCAGTCCGCTAGATTGACGACAGGCTGCACGCCCAAATAATTTCTGCTTCGCTATTGTTGGCTATCGCAATGAAGTGCGCATTTCGACGGGCGCGAGCTTCCGTCATTTGCATCCAAACGGGGCCTCGCGCGCTGGCAGCTATTACTGAAACTCCTTCGGATGCCGTGTTGAGTACTCAGAAAACTGCGCATCCGTAAGGACCCTGCAGGTCGCACTGCCGCTCTGTTTGCCAACTGCAACCAGCTTCTCGTTGTATTTGGGGCCTGCCCACTCGCAATAATGATCAATGGTATACGACTTTGAGAGTTCCAGATCGTAGATTGCTCGCGAGTCGCCAACTATTTGGTAGACGGTATAAGGGTCGTATACGCTCGCGTTTCTCGCCGCTCGAGCCTCGGAATCCGTGGGTTTACCAATTATCCGAATCCCGTATCCGCCTGGTAAGGGCGCCACGTGCTCTACCCAGAACTCCTGGGCCGAGAAAACGACTTTGGGGGTTGTGGCGCTCGATGTGAGAATAGTCAGGCTCCTAATACAGCAACCCGAGTCGGCGCCCTTCAGGAACAGATAGACCGGCGAATCGGGCCCACCCGGCGATATGAAGAAGGACTTTTCCGTGCGGACTTCGCTCGCCGCCGGACGGATCATGGAAGCCGAGGTCCCCATGATTTTTTCCCAGTCACTGTAATACGGATTCAGAAAAATCCACGGCTTCATCCCCTTCCTGATTATCTGAATACGATTGGCAAGACCCTCAGACTCGTTTGAGTGGCGATTGTATAGAGAAAAAGTCGAGGGCTCCCCCGAGTGGTCCCAATCGGCATGAACGCGTTGAATGAGGTGGGGAGGCGGGTGAACGCTACTCTGGGCGTGCACGGGCTCCGCCGGAATGAAATGCAGCCACAGACCGAGTGTTATCAGTCGAAGAAGGCTGGAGAGAAAATGCAGGAATTGGCGGGGACGACGGGGCTCGAACCCGCGACCTCCGACGTGACAGGCCGGCGTTCTAACCAACTGAACTACGTCCCCGCGCGTGTCGGAACTGTTTCATCGTAGCATGCTCGCTTCGTCCGCTTAATTCTTACCAAACGAGCTCAGCAGATCGTACACGAACCCCACCCCATCATCGAAAGATTGCGTCAGAATCCGCTCATCCTTCCCGTGCGCGCGGTCGTCATCCTCATCCCGAAAAATCCCGCTGACGCCATATGCTGGAATGCCGCCGCGAATCAGATAGATGCTATCGGTCGCTCCCAGACTCATCTTCGGGATCACCGGGAGCCCGGGCCAGTGCTTCTCCGTCACCGCCGAAACCGCGCTGAGCACCTTCGGCTCAATCGGCGTATACGGAACGGTCGTCACGCCTTTCACCGGCGTCACTTTGATCTGCGGATCGGCCAGCAGTTCGACGATCTTCTTCTCCACATCCGCCGCGTTCTCCACCGGCAGAATCCGGCAATTCACCGTCGCCGTCGCCAGTTGCGGCAGCGCATTCTCGGCATGTCCCGCCGCGAGCAGCGTCGGCGTACAGGTGGTGCGCAGCAGCGCATTATCCTGCGGCTTTTCCGAAAGCCGCGCCACCGCCGCCGCATCGTTCGGATTCGCCGCTATCGCCTTCATGTCGGCGCCCTCCTGCCCTCCGTAATACGGGGCCTGGCGCTCCAGTTCCTGCCGCGTCACGTCGAACAGATGCACCGGGAAGTCGTATTTCGAGAGCCTCGTCAACCCCTCCGCCAGACGATAAATCGCATTGTCCTTTGTCGGCCGCGAGCTGTGCCCGCCCGGATTCGTCACCTCGAGCTTGTAGCTCTCATACATTTTTTCCGCGGCCTGCAGCCCCACATACAGTTTTTTACCGTTTTTGATATCGCCGCCGCCCGCATCGAAATTGATCGCAAACGCGGCGTCGATCAGATCACGACGCTCTTTCACCAGATATTCAGCGCCATTCGCCGGCCCAGTCTCCTCATCCGATGTCAGCGCCAGAATCAGATCCCGCACGGGCTGAAAGCCCTCGCGTTTCATCCGCAGAAATGTCTCGATCGCCAGCGCGTCATCACCCTTCATATCCGTCACGCCGCGCCCATAGAAAAAGCCATCCTTCTCTGTCAGCGTGAACGGGTCCATTGACCAGTCGCTCCGCGCCGCTTCCACCACATCCAGATGCCCGATGAACAGCACCGGCTTGCCACCGCTTCCCGTGCCGCGCAGCCGCACCACCAGATTCCCCTTGCGCGCCATCGGCGAAACCACCTGCACATCCGCGGCGGGAAAACCGGCGTCGCGGAATCGCGCCGCCATCGCTTCGGCAGCCTTCGTGTTATCCCCAACCGAATTCGTCGTATTGATTTCGATGAGTTGCTTCAGGATCTCGCGCGCTTCCTGGATGGGCGACGATGCTCCAGGCGCGGCAACGGTCGCCGGAGGAGCAGCCGCCGGCTTTTCAGTCTTCGCCGTGCCCAGATTTTTCGATAGATAGTCGAGCACCGTCGCGTAATCCGCATCGGAGATGGCGAGTCCCTTCTCCGTCATGCTCGCAATCGTGCGATCCCAATCGAGCTGGCCCTTGCGCTCGCTCGCCCACATTTCCGCGCCGTGACAGCTGGTGCAGATCCGAAGCGTCACATCCTTCCCCGCCCCGTCGGGAATATCCTGCGCCAGGAGCGGCACAGCGACAAGCGAAATCAGTGGAAGGAAGAAAGCAGATCGCAGCATCCACCCCCGTTATACCGCGAATATGTGCGGAACGAATCGCGCGGTATTGCCCGTGATCCACCCGTCTTCGCGAATCCCCATGCCTGCAGGCTCCCCGTCCACCACCCAACTCCCAATCACCGGACGATTGCCACCAAAATCCGGCAAATCGAAAAGGGCCTGATACACATAACCCTCCTCGCCATAATCGCCGCCAGCCTGCGCGATCACACTACCATCGCGAACCACCGTAACGTTCGCGCCTTCACGCGCAAGCTTCGGCTTCTTCACATAGCTCGCACCCTGCGGCGTCTCGAAGCAAGGCAGCAGGTTGGGATGATTCGGAAACAATTCCCAAAGCACCGGCAGAATCGCTTTATTGCTCAGGATCATTTTCCAGATCGGCTCGATCCAGTCCGTCTGCTCCCACGATTCCGCGATGCGCGGGCCAAATTCCTCGTTCACCATCCATTCCCACGGATACAAATGAAACAGCACGTCAATCGGACGGCTCTCCAGATCCACGAATCGCCGCGCCGGCGCGTTCCAGCCAAGGTCTTTCGTGAAAATACCGATCGTCTGCGCTCCGGCCTGCTCCGCGAGATCGCGCAGATACGCGACAGTAATCGTATCCTCCGCCGCATCGTCATCCACGTGCGTGAAATGAATCGAGCGCGACTTCAGATACGGCAAAATATCTTTCCACTTCGCCAGCAGCTTGTCATGCAGGCTATTGAACTGATCCGGCTGCCGCGACCCGGTAAATACCGCTTCCTTCCATTCCCACTGAATCACCGCGGCTTCCAGCATGGAGGTCGGCGTATCGCAGTTGTATTCGAGCATCTTCGGCGGACCCGCGCCGTCATAAGCCAGATCGAAGCGCCCATGATTCAGCGCGGGCGGTTCTTCATCCCAGGCGCGGCGAATCAGTTCCACCGCATAGTCCGGAATTCCGAAGCGCGGGAAAAGATTTTTGTCGATCACGTGCTGCGCGGCGGCCATGCAGATCCGGTAAAGCTCCGCGGTGGCGGCTTCCAGACGATCGACCTCCGCCGAACTGAACTGGTAATACGCGGACTCGTTCCAGTACGGCGCTCCATTGGCCGTATGCCAGACCAATCCCTGTTTCTCTACGATGCGTTCCCATCCGGTACGCGCCGTGGTCTCGATGCGCCGCATTACTCGCCCGCCGCCGCGTGGCCGCCGCCGATACCGCCAAATCCGCCGCGCGTGACGGCTCCTGCCGGAGCGGACCCTGGCGCCGAGCTATAGGAGCCTCCACCCGAAACGAAGGACCCGCCGCCTACAGCGTGCCCAAACCACGGGATGTAACCGCCTCGCGCAATGTAATACCAGTGATAGGGGATAACGCCCGGCGATGCTGTCCCACACCGGTCATCGGAAACCCGCTTTCCGGAATCGTCCACGCAGACGCGAGTGTCGCTGGAAGCCTGCCAGTCCCGCTCGCGATTACAGCCTGCGGTAGCGAGGATGGCGGCGGAAATTGCCGCCGTCAGCGGCAAATGAAATTTGCTCATGAGCGATGGCTCGTGGCCACCAAAGAATCATACGAAAATTGCCGCAGGATGTTCAGCAAGGAAGCCTGCTGAAAAAGGAAAAAGCGGGCGCGCTCAGGGGGTGAGGGGTAGAGCGTGCCCGCTTGTGTAACGGGGATGCCAGATAGGCGCTGGCATTTCAAACTACGTTACTTTCCGAGGTCCAGAATATGTTAGTTTTCGAACATTCCCTCGAACAGAATGCTGCTCAGATAGCGTTCGCCCGAATCCGGAAGGACGGTGACGATCGTTTTTCCGCGAAACTCTTCCTGTTTGGCGATTCGCACCGCGGCAGCCACCGCGGCGCCGCACGAGATCCCGGCCATGATTCCTTCTTCCCGGGCCAGACGGCGCGACATTTCGATCGATTCCTCGTTCGAGACCAGTTCCATCCGGTCGATCACGGAAAGATCCACATTGGCCGGAACGAACCCGGCGCCGATGCCCTGGATCTTATGCGGTCCGGGCCGCAGGGTCTCGCCGTTGATCGTCTGGGTGATCACGGCGCTCGCGGTGGGTTCCACCCCGATCGTCAGGATCTTCTTGCCCATTTTTTGCTTGATGTAGCGGGATGTGCCGGTGATCGTGCCGCCCGTCCCCACGCCAATTACCAGGACGTCAACCTTGCCTTCGGTATCGTTCCAGATCTCGGGCCCTGTGGTATCGAAGTGAATCTGCGGGTTAGCCGGATTATCGAATTGCCCCGGCATGAAGTAGCGGCCGGGATCGGAGGCCATGATTTCCTGCGCCTTCTGGATGGCGCCGGCCATGCCGGTGGAGCCCTCCGTCAGTTCCAGCTTCGCGCCCAATACACCGAGCACCTTCCGGCGCTCGATGGACATGGTTTCCGGCATCGTCAGCGTCACCGGATAGCCGCGGGCGGCCCCGACAAAGGCCAGCGCAATACCGGTGTTGCCGCTGGTTGGCTCGATGATTTCCTTGCCCGGCTTCAGCAGGCCGCGCTTCTCAGCGTCCCAGATCATGGACGCGCCAATGCGGTCTTTTACCGAGTAAGCCGGGTTACGCCCTTCCACTTTTCCGAGCAAGGTGACGGGAGCGCCGTCACTCACGCGCGCCAGCCGGACGAGTGGAGTCCGGCCAATACTGAACGAATTGTCCTGATAAACCATCAGATCTCCCAGTTGGGTACGAAACGGTTATGTTTCTCGGTCCAGTCGCGGACCAGTTGCGCGAACGTGGCGCTATCCAGCACGGCATCCACCGCTTTATCTGTGCGCTTCCATAGATCGCCGAGCGGAGAGTCCTCCTGCCGCCGCATTCGTGAGCGCTCTTCCTGGCGACCCTCCACAAAACGAAGGACATCGCCCACGCTGATCGTTTCCGGGCGCCGGGCCAGCAGATATCCGCCTTCCGCGCCGCGGCGGGATTCCACAAACCCACCCTGCTTCAGGCTGGCGAGAATCAATTCCAGAAATTTTTGCGGGATGTGCTGGCGGCGGGCAATATCGGCGATTCGGACGGGGTCGCGGCCCGGTTGCGATGCCAGGTCGAAGATCGCATGCAGGGCGTATTCACCTTTAACCGAAATATTCATCTTCCGTTGCGGAGCGGAACAATCAGCGACGCCATCTAGATAATACTACTAGAGATTAGATGATTGAGAAACGACCGTCAAGGAAGAAAACAGGGAGGGAGAAGCGGGAGGGATGTGTGGGCTGACTGCCCCGGTTTTCCGGCGCAGTCAGCCCGGAAAAACTACATCTTGGAGGTGGACTTGGTCTTCGGGGCCTTGGTGGTCTTGGCCTTGGTGGTCTTTTCCTTCTTGGCCGGCTTGTCCTGCGCGAAGCTGGCGGTGCTGAGGCCGAGAACGAGTCCGAGTCCGATTGCGATGGTGGCGAGTTTCTTCATGTTTTTGTATCTCCTTTTGAATTCTCGAGGGATTGAAATCCGTCTTTCTGCATCGTATCGAAATCCAGATGAACCATCGGTTAAGCGGCCATTAAATAAGGTTCATCTGAGCTTTTTCCCTCATTATCAATAACTTATCTGACAAGCCCAGTGGGTGATCCGTCACCGCTGGCGTTCCGGGTCCGCCCAAATTTCGTCGGCAATGTGACGCGCGACCAGTAGACCTTGCAGGAACCGGCGGACTCGCTTTTCGAATACAGTGACGCCAGGTCGAGCCCGTCAGCCTCATCCTCGTCGCACATCTCGATGGTGTCGAAGCGGCCAGCCTTGATCATCGTGTCCAGCTTCTCGTGCGACACCAGATGGAGCCGCAGCGCTTCCGCGCCTTCGAACTTGAGCTTGTGGGAATCCTGGAGTTCCATTCCGGAGGGCGGTTGCCGGTTCAGGGCGAAGTAGACGACCTCGTCCGCCAGAAGCGAGCCGTCGGGCGGGGTGACAGCCTGAACTTTGGCGGCCACTTTCTCGATATCGCCCCACATCAGATCGTCGCGCTCACCGAAAATCGTATCCGCCAGTCCCCAGCACAGCACGAAGCAAAGGATCCCGGCCGCCACGGCGGGTCGCGGCCGCGCCGCCAGGCGAATCGAAACCTCATAGAGGCCGCGGGCGGCGAGGATCGCGAGATAAGGAACGGTGAGGAGGTAGTAGCGGGTAAATGTCGGGCGCGCCACCAGCAACCACGCGCCGATCCCGACCGCGAGCACGGCGCAGAGCCAGAGCTCGGCTTTTACCGGGCGAGGCGTATCGCTGCGGCGAACGTAGAGGATAGCTGCCGCAGCCAGCAAAACCAGCAGTACCGCCTGGCTGGAATCGCCCCAGCTCAGGATCTCGCCGATGTTGTGCAGGGCCGCGCCGTCCCATTCCACCTTGCGATAGAGAAGCTGATACTGCACGAAACCGAAGAAAACGTTGTGCGGGAACTCGATCAAAAGGCGCAACAGCGGAATGGAGGGAATCGCAAAACCAACGATGAACGCCGCCGCTTTCATGATGCGGCTCCCCGCGCGATTCACGATCGTCATCCAAATCAGCAGGATGGGACCGGCCGGAGCTGTGAGTAAAGACGATGCCGCCGCAATGCCCGCGCCGAGCCCCGCCGCGAATGGCCGGATGAGCGAACGCCGGTCCACAGCGCTCATGGCAAGGAAGAGCGCGGAGACTCCGCCCACCAGGCAAAGAGCGTACGCCTGCAGGGAATGGAAATCCACGATCGCGGTGTTGAAGCCCGTAAAGACGGCGGCGGCGATTGCGCACGCCGCGCGCCATGCGGGCGTCGCGTCCGTACGGCGGAAAACCCACATCGCGATGCCGGCCACCACACAGGACGTCAGCAATGACGCCGCCGTATGGGGCACGCGCCAATTCACGCCGAACACGCGCAGCAGGATTGCGTTCCAGTAGGCGTTGAGCGGCGTCTGCGGAAAAACGAAATCGATGTAAGGTTGCTTGCCGTGCGCAATCAACCAGGCGGCCACCAGGTGATAGCCCTCATCCCAGGCGAAGGCGAAGGAGCGCGCATAGGTGACCAGGACGGCGGCGATGCAGACAACCGACCCGGCTGTAATCCAGGCCGGCTTGCGGCTCGTCTTGCTTTCTTCCGCCGGGGACATGGACTACGCGGCTGCCGGAATTTCGACGATCTGGCCGTCGCGCATGTGCACCGTGCGGTCGCCGAAATTGGCGGCTTCGGCGTTGTGGGTAATCATGAGGATCGTCTGGCCGATGCGCTTATTGAGATCGCGCAGCAGGTTCAGAACGGCGAGTGAGTTGGCGGAGTCGAGATTGCCCGTCGGTTCGTCGGCCAGCAGAATGGCGGGCTTCGTGGCGAGCGCGCGCGCGATGGCGACGCGCTGCTGCTCGCCGCCGGACATTTCGGAAGGGCGATGATCGAGCCGTTTGGCGATGCCGAGCAGCTCGAGAACATCGTGAAGGTCTTTTTCGAAGTGGTCCATCGGGCGGCCGGCAATGTGGAGCGCAGTTCGAATGTTATCGCGCGCCGTGAGATTCGGCAGCAGGTTGAACTTCTGGAAGACGAAAGCGACCTGCGTACGCCGCAGTTCCGTGCGTTTGGCGTCGCTGACATGCGCGACGTTGATTCCGCCCACCACGACCTCGCCCGACGTTGGCGGCGTCAGCCCGCCGACGATGTGAAAGAGAGTGGATTTACCCGATCCGGACGGACCGACTACGGAGAGGAACTCGCCCTTCGGCACCTCGAGATTGACGCCCCGCAACGCTTCGACCGAGACCTTGCCGGTGTAATACACCTTGCGCAGATCGCGTATATGGATGATCGCGCCGTTATTCATAGGAAAGCGCCTCGATGGGGTCCTGACGGACCGCGATCATACCGGGATAGACGGCGCCGAGGATCGCGGACCCCAGCGCGATGCCGAGAGCGCGGGGCCACCAGGAACCAACGATAGCCATCGGCAGAGAAGCCGCAACAAAGTGGTCCAGCGCGGCTTTGGCCGCGAAGCTGAGCGCGATTCCCGCGATTGTGCCGCCAACGCCCATCAAGGCGGCTTCCCAAAGAATCAGACTCATCACAAATCCCTTCGTCGCTCCAAGAGATTTGAGAATACCGATCTCGCGCGTGCGCTGGAGAACCGCCATGTACATCGAGAGCGAAACCACGAAGAGGCCGGTGAAAATGCCGATCCCTTCGATCACCTCGACGAAAATTCCGACAGCCGGAATCTGATCGACCGACGTGAAATCGATCCACTCCTGTATCGAGAAAATCGAATATTCCGGAAAGCGGTCTTTCAGGTCCGCAACCACGGCATCCGTATTCGCCGGATTGTCCAGTTTCAGATAAATCTGGCTGATCTTGCCTTCTGTCCCGCTCCATTTCTGGAGATCGGGGAGCGAGGCAAAAACGTGGCCCAGCTTTCCGGATTCCACGACGCCCGTGACGCGCCATGTCCTGTTCAGAACCCGCAACCGGCTTCCTGGATGGAGCCTGGGGTGCTGCTCCGCGGCATAACTGGTATCGACGACGATATCGCCCGGTTGCTCGAAAGCGTGGGCCTCGTCTCCTTCGAGGAACCGGAGTCCGCCGCTCATCTGCTTGAAGGCTGGGTAGTCGATTCCGAAAATGGTGTCGAACAGTTTCCCGGCGAGCACCGTAGCGACGCCGGTCGCCTGCTTCACGTGGGGAAATTTTGCCAGCGCGGCGACCGCTCCTTCTTTCATGGAGGAAGTTCCGCCGGTCGTAAAGGAGCTGTTGCCAGGGCGGAAAATGATATCCGCGCCAACGCCGCGCGTGCGCTCCCGCGAGTCCTGCATAAACCCCTGACTGACGCCGACCAGCGTCAGGATGAGCATTACAGGCACACCGATCAGCAGGACGCTCAGCAGCGTCCGCATTGGCCGGAACCGGATGTTTTCCCAAACCAGGCGGAAGATCACTCGATCACCCGGACCTTTACGCCTTCCGGTTGGGGGAGGTCAAACTGCGTGGGCGCAATCTGTTTGTTCATGTCCATCCTGACGACCTCGATCGTGACTCCGTACTCATCCATTCTCCGGTTGATATCGATATGTGAAGGGAACGGCACGCCATTGAAGTTCTTCCACCGGGAATAGCTGGTATCGCTGACAATCGCGCCGGCCGCGTCATAAACCTTCTGGCGGACGATCGAGAGGTCCTGCCGGTCGAACCAGACCTCGCGTTCCGCGACCGGTCCGCCGTCCGCGGCACGGCGATTGAATTCAAGACGATAGAGGGCGTCTTCCTCATCCGTATCATCCTTCAGCATGATGGATTCCGTTTTCTGGTCCCAGGGGTGGATCAGCATGGAGGAGAGGAACGCCTGAGGCCGGAGGTTCTCGACCTTGTTCTTCGAATGGGCGGGGGCGGAGTTCAGACCGGTGATGAATTCCTTGTTTTCCCGGTTCAGACGGAAAGTGGAGGCGTTCGCGACCATCTCGAAGGCCAGAGACCCGACCACGGGAAGGGTGGCTCGAACCCGAATTTCATCCGGCTTACTGAACACAATTTGACCCGGCAGCGGGGTGTAATCGACGATATGCCCCTGATAGAGGCTGCCGGCTGAGGCGGCGAGAGTGACGACGGCGGCGAAGGAATGGGTGCCATCGTACGTGCGGGAGATGATGGCGTTGAGCTCGTCCGGGCTGGCGGACTTGAGATTGGGAGCCGGGCCCTTAATGGCCTGGTGATGACGGAAGATGGTGCGCTGAGTCGCCGCGCAGCTATTGAGCAGAAGGGCGAGCAGGAATGCAGCGGCTACCGGTTGCAGCCGGCGCAATGTACCCATTCGGTTTTATTGTAAGATGCTGGAATTGGTTGTGCGGATGCTATGATGAGGTTGTTCGTCCTTCCGTGTGGGCCTGTGGCGCAGTTGGGAGCGCGCTTCCATGGCATGGAAGAGGTCAAGGGTTCGAATCCCTTCAGGTCCACCAAACGCGCAAATTATTTGTTCTCTGGGGTTGCGCCGATGTTATGATGAGGTCGTTCTGCGGCCTGCGTGTGTAGAGTTGGTTGGAGCGAGTGCTTTGCACGGCCAGGCCGGAGTCCCGTGCAGGCTCGCCCAAGTACCACAGGGTCTACGCGCCGACAGTTTTCACAATGATCCAGGATATATTTTCATGTTGTGGAAACACGTTGACCTTCAATGTGAGCATTCCTCATATTTCAGGTAGCGGCGAGGTCGCGCGGTGAGTGGGATTTATGGGATGATCCGTTTCGACGGTGCACCCGTGAGCCGGGAAACCCTGGCCCCGATGCTGGAAGGCATGTCCTTCTGGGGCCCGGACGGACAGGGACAGTGGCGTGAGGGCTCCGCGGGATTGGGCCATCTGATGCTTCACGTCACGCCCGAATCGCTCCAGGAGAAGCTTCCCGCCTCCCTGCCGCGCGCGCCCCATCTTGTGATCACGGCAGATGCGCGAATCGACAATCGCGATGAGTTGTTCGATGCGCTGGGTATCGTCCCGCAACTTCGCGAGCAGGCGCCCGATAGCGAGGTGATCCTTGCAGCCTATGAGCGTTGGGGCTCCGACTGTGTGAAGCGCCTGCTGGGCGACTTCGCGTTTGCGATCTGGAATCGCCAAGATCGCGTGCTTTTTTGCGCGCGAGATGTGTTTGGCTGCAGACCTTTCCTCTACCATCACGACGCTCGGCGACTGGTCTTTGCGTCGGATATCCGCGGCATATTGCCGGCAGTTTCCGCTCCTGTTCTGAACAAACCGTTGATAGCCGCATATCTGCAGATTCACACTTACCATGCGGAGAAGCGCTATACGTTCTTCAGGGATATCGTTAAGCTTCCACCTGCCCATTCGTTAACTCTGGCGGATGGCCAGGTGCGCCTCGCGCGGTATTGGTCGACGGAAGAGGCCCCGGAAGTCAGACTGCCGGCCGATAAGGATTACGAGGAACAGATGCGAGCTCTGTTTACTGATTCGGTTCGGTGTCGATTGCGCTCGGCGTTCCCGGTTGCTTCGCACCTGAGCGGTGGGCTCGATTCCTCTTCAGTCACGGTAGTCGCCG
>CAZWTH010000199.1:0-4343 GCA_964636715.1 uncultured Solibacteraceae bacterium
GGGCACGATGCCTGTCGTCGGATGCGCCCAGGCAACGACCGGCCAGCCTCCGGGCGGCGGCGTGCCTCCGGGCACGATGACGGCGCCGGAAACGGCGATTGGTTCACCCTTGAGACCCGTCGAACGGTACAGCACGCGCACCGTCCGCGCGCCGAACCAGCTATCGCTCATTGGTTCGGTTCTGATGACCGAACCAGGAGGTCCGGCGATCTCGGTTGGCGATGCTTGATAGAAGGGAGTCTGTGCGTTTGCGGCCGATACTGCAAACAACGCGACGAAAGAAAGCAGCGCCGCGACGATTGCCGACAAAAGTTTATCGCTCATAGACGAACCTCAAATCTCCGCGTGCATTCGCGGTGATACGGATGCGATCCGGCAGAACGGCGACGCTGATCGGTTTGCCGATCTCGAGGTGGCCCTCGCGTCGGAAGCCGTCGGGCAGCTTTTGATTGAGGCGCTGGTTCGCGGACGCCATCACCGCGTCAAAGCGATCTTTGAAGGAAGCGCTCAAGCTGTCATGCAAGGCGGTCAGCGCATCGAGATTGAAAGGGATCTTGGTGCTCTCAGTCGGCGTAATGCCGTCAAGTTCAATCGTCTGGTCATCGGCCCCGGGCTTGAGTTCGGCCGTAATCGTGATCGGATTGGAACCAGCCTCGCCGCCGGAGGGCTGGAATGAGATGGCGAGCTTGCCGTTTGACGCCGAAACTTTGAAACCGTTAAAGCCGGCGCCCGCCAATTGCGGATCGGCTGTCGTTGCTTGCTGCCAGGCGGACTCGATCGTCGCAAAGGTTAGGTCAACCGGAATCGTGACATTGAATTCACCGGGCGTCGCGATTTCTCCGCCGAGCGATGGTAGCGGCGTGGGTGGAACCGCAGCCGGTGCGTCGCCGACGGTGGCAACGGCATCGCCGGAAATCTCCAGCGAACCTTCGAGCGCCCGCCCCGTCGCGCGCAGTCCTGAGAACGAAACGCTGTCAGGTGTCACCTGCAGCCATAAACCAGGATTGTCCGAAAGCTGGACCGGGGTGAACATCCGCTGCCAGACATGCTCGGCCTTGCCACGAATATCAAGCGAACGCACGTTGGCTTCGACGCGTTCCTTGACTCGCCCCAGTTCCCGGTCGATGGCTGGTTCCGCGTAGCGTGCGAGGTCGATTGGAAATCCCAGAATGCGCACGACCGGCGGCTCGCGCCAGCGGAAACCCTCGTGCATATCCAGCGCGACGTTCCAATCCGGCAGGAGGCGCGGACGCGCGCTGGCATATACCATCAACCGCGCTTCGGTGCTGCCGTGAAGACGCCGGACAAATCGGCCGATGCCGCGCGCGCTGACAGTTCCATAAATGGGCATCGCGCCGGTCAGACGGCCATCCTCTGCACTAAGTTCAACCCCGCCGGTGCGTTCGATATAGCCTTCGTACGCGCAATCGATGCGGACCTCACGCCAGAAGATGCGTCGATGCCAGCATTCCGATCCGTGATCGTCGAAGGATGCAAGGCGGCGCGGTATGAGATCATCCAATTGAGATTCGAGAGCGGGTAGTGGAAATTCGATGACGGCCGACACAGAAGAGCGTTGCGGGGCCGCAGGCAATTCATCGGCCAGCGCCGAATTTATAAACGCAAGACATGCCACAGAATACGCAACGGCTAACCTGCAGGACTGTTTAATGTGCATGCGGGTAACGTCCTCAAACTGATGGTCGCTAAACTCGAAATTGAATCGGTCGTTAGAAAAATTTGTCCTGGACCTTCACGACTCGGCGTGAATGGAAGGTCGCCGACGACGCGATGGCCGCGCGGTTGCTATCTCCATCCTCCGTCAGTCGGACGTCCATGATGCATTTCTCATTGCTTTGTAGCAGTAGTGTTAGTCAGCAGTCATGACGCGAGTCCTCGCGCGCTCAGGCTTTGCTTGACGACGATCTCCCGCCGCAGCACATGCCGATGCTTCGTTCTTCAAACGAGAGAGGTATTGTGGCGTGATATCGAGATAAGCTGCCAGCAGGTGCTGGGGAATGAGACGCCATTCTGGCGGCAATTCGCGGTCGAGGTCGGCGAAGCGCTCTCGGGCTGAGCGGTTGCGCAGCGAGAGATAGCGCTGTTGCTTGCGACTGAACGCTTCCTCGGTCATTCGAAGCGTCAGGGTTTTCCATTCTGCATGTCGCGCCTCCGCCACGCCTCGGAGCCGGTAAGGCCAAACCTTGAGCACACAAGGTGTGACGGCTTCGAAGACAACCTCTGCAGGAGCTCCCTTAACGGCGGCGTCCAGAGCCAGAACCATCATGCCCGGGAAAAGGAAATCGAGCAGGATGTTCCGCCCGTTCGGCGATGGCGCGAAGACCTGGAGGATTCCGCTTTCCACAAAGGCGAGTTCATGCTCGGTCTGACCTACGCTGCAAAAAGCCTTACCTTTCGCAAGCCTACGTCGTTCTGCTAGGCTATTTAACCATTTAACTTCGGCTGCAGGCAATTCGGCTCGGGTCCGCAAATAATTGCCGAGTTTTGGCATCCAGTTCAATTCCTTCGATCGCGCGTGTTCGTCCGTTAGCCTGCGCTGGCGAAGATTGATCGAATACGCCGTGCAATGGAAGCCATGAAGTGTGCGCGGCGGTGCCCTTGCTACTGGATGCGGCGAGGTCCTCCCCGGCCCGGCATATTTAACGCTCCGTGTTAAACCAGTTGAACGACAAGCGGCCGCGTATCTCCCATAGGAAGAGCATATGCGTTGGGGGGTCAACGACATTGGAAACGCCCGAGGGGTCTCATGGACCTGCTCAGCAGGAACGACTGAGCGACCGTGGTGATAGCGCTTCGGGCGTCGCCGGCGTAACAGTGGTCCGCGTACCGCCGATAGGTCTGTTCCATCGCCGACGAGCTATTACTATTCCAAGTCGCGCCCGGTGCGCTCGATTGATCCGCGGGCGCCGTGGGACGAAAACCCGAAACACAACAGCTGGTAGCTGCCTGACGACACAGGCTATCCGACCAATCTTAGGCGGACAATTCTTAGACAGACAATTTTTAGACAGACTATTCTTTGGCGGACAATCGGTCGAGGTATGGCCAAAAGCCGGCAGTATCGGCCCGTTGGCGAATTTCGATATCTGGAGACCGAGATGCGCGGCAAGTTATTGTATCAAGCGTACCACGCAAATTTTCTACTTTCGACAGCTCTTGGCACGATCCTGAGCCTGAACGGCGCGCTTGTTGTTCCGGCTTATGCGCAGGCTGTTTGCACCCTGCAGGATGGCTCCTGCGTTATCTCGACCAACGGTGCCGACGGCCATGACGGCGCCGACGGGACGGATACCGAAAAGAACGGTGCCTGGGGCACCGAAGGCTCGGCAGCCGGTATCATCGTCACCAGCACCATCGACAATCTGACAGGGCTCGTCTCCTCGGGCGTCGCGATCTCTCCGATCAACATCACCGCCTTTGGCGGCAACGGCGGCAACGGCGGCAACGGGGAAGGGTCGACCTCGGACCACAATTTTGGCGGCAATGGCGTGGCTGGAATGGATGGCGGCGCGATCAACGCCACGATCGGTCCGAACACCAGTGGCTTGGCATCAAACGGCTCAACGGGCCTGTACATCAGCGGCGTCACGATCGCGTCTCTCGGCGGCACGGGCGGCGGCGGCGGGGTCGCGTCCTATGCGGAAGGGAGTGTGGGCAACGGACTATCGGCAGCGGGGGGTAATGGCGAGAGCGTCGTGGCGACGGTCGGGGGCCAGTGGCAATCAGCGGAGGGCAATGGGGTCTACATTGCCTCGATCGGTGGCAACGGCGGCACGGGGCGGTCGGGAGGGGACCTACTGGCGGATGGCGCGAACGGTGGTCAGGGCGGTGACAGCAGCTCCGTGACGGCGACTATTGCCGGCCAAATCTACGGCGCCGCCGCCGGCGTTTTCGTCAGCACCGCAGGAGGCAACGGCGGGAACGGCGGGAACGGCGGGAGCCTTGATGGTAACGGCGCGGGCAATGGCGGCCAGGGCGGGCAGGCCGGCGCTGTGACGGCGACGCTTTCTGCTGGTGCGAAGATCACCATGGGTCCGATGTCTGGTCAGGGCTTCGTTGTGGGCTCCTATGGCGGCGCAGGCGGCGCAGGGGGCAGCGCCAGTGCCGGCGGCGAGGCGGGGCAAGGCGGCAATGCGGGCAATGCTGCCGCCATCGTCAACGGAACCATCCTGAGCTACGACCTCAACGACAGCTACGGTGTGCTTGTGCAGTCGATCGGCGGTATCGGCGGCAATGGCGGTCGGTCCGCCGCCTGGTTCAATCCGCAAGGCGGCAACGGCAACCTGGGCGGTACGTCCGGCACGGCAACGATTACCGGCTCG
>CAZWTH010000200.1:0-5194 GCA_964636715.1 uncultured Solibacteraceae bacterium
CTTGTTCACCACGAGAGTCGCCAGCGCTTCGCCGTCGACTTCTTCCGCGATGATCAGCAGCGGACGGCCGGAGCGCGCAATCTGCTCGAGCAGCGGCAGCAGGTCCTTCATGTTGCTGATCTTCTTTTCGTGGATCAGGATGTACGGATCTTCGAGCACGCACTCCATGCGGTCCGGATCCGACACAAAGTAGGCCGAGAGATAGCCGCGGTCGAACTGCATACCGTCCACGGTCACCAGCTCCGTCGCCATCGTCTTCGATTCTTCAACCGTGATGACGCCGTCCTTGCCAACCTTCTTCATTGCTTCGGCAATCGTGTCGCCGATCGTGTGGTCGCTGTTGGCGGAAATCGTGCCGACCTGAGCGATCATGTCGCCCGAAACCGGCTTCGACATGCCCTTCACTTCTTCGGTCGCGACCGCAACGGCCTTTTCGATGCCGCGCTTCAGCGCCATCGGGTTCGCGCCCGCCGCAACGGCCTTCACGCCTTCGCGGAAGATCGCCTGCGCCAGAATCGTCGCCGTCGTGGTGCCGTCACCAGCGATGTCCGAGGTCTTCGACGCCACTTCGCGCACCATCTGCGCGCCCATGTTCTCGAGCGGATCCTTCAGCTCGATTTCCTTCGCAACCGTCACGCCGTCTTTCGTGATCGTGGGGCCGCCGAACTTCTTTTCAATAACAACGTTGCGGCCTTTGGGACCGAGGGTAACCTTCACCGCGTCGGCCAGCTGATTCACGCCGCGGAGAATCGCCTGGCGGGAGCTTTCCGCGTAAACAATCTGTTTTGCCATTGTCTATATGTCTCCTGAAATTTCCTGGGGGATTTACTTTTCGAGGATGCCGAGGATCTCGTCCTCACGCATGATCAGATACTCAACGCCATCCAGCTTGATCTCGCTGCCGGAATACTTGCCGAAGAGGATGCGATCCCCCTTCTGCACATCCAGCGCGACAACTTTGCCATCTTCCAGGCGCTTGCCTTTTCCAACGGCGAAAACTTCGCCTTCCTGCGGCTTTTCCTTTGCGCTCTCCGGAATGAAAAGGCCGCCGCTCGTCTTCTCGGCTTCGCCTTCAATCCGTTTGACAACGATGCGGTCATAAAGCGGACGAATGTTCATTACAAAAACCTCTCAAGTGGGAATTGAAAACAGAATTCAAAAAGTGGAATCGTTCAGGGTCAAAAGCCAAAGCCGATTCCAAAGTTCATTATTAGCACACGACCCTGACGAGTGCTAATAATTTCTCGTAACTGATTGATTAATATGTGAATTTTAGTATTGACAATGATTCACTAAGATTTCCGCATGGCACTAGAGTGAAGTTTGACACCAGACTCGGAACCAAGCGGAAAAGTCTTCCAGAATCTGCTGGTTAGCGGCAGACAGCGGGACGTTCGGAGGCCCGGATTTCTGCCCTCTCAGTTCGACGGCGCGCCGGATCGCGACTGGCCACGGAAACTGGGCGACTCGGGTGGCGAACTCAATCAGCCGGGCATCCAGGAATTCCGCCGTTTCACGATCGTCCATCGCTATGGCCCGGGCAAGCTTCACCACCAATTCGGGCACAGCGGAAGCGCAGCCTGAGATGACGCCGTCAGCGCCTGAGGCGAGCGATCGGCCGACAAGGAGCTCGGGACCGCCGAACAGGGCGAACGGCAGTTCGCGCTTCAGATCGAGCAGACGTTCGAAGTAGGCCCAGTCGCCGCTCGAATCCTTGATGCCGGCGAAACGGCCGGTTTCGAACAGCCGGCGCACGGTCTCAATTTCGATTCCCGTCGTGAAGCTGGGAATGTTGTAGAGCAGGAGAGGAACGGCGTCTCTCGTTTCGCGCGCGAAGATCCGGTAGAACTCTTCGACTTCGCTCTGGCCGTAGCGGAAGAAATAGGGCGGCATGAGCATCAGGGCGTCGGCGCCGGCCTGAATGGCGCCATCGGCAAGCTGGAGCGCGCCGGAGATAGTGGAATGCGAAACCCCGGCGATCACCGGAACGCGGCTGCGCTTGACGGCGAGCGACAGCAGCCGATGGCGTTCGGCGAAGGAGTAGTTGATGAACTCACCGGTCGAGCCGAAGATGCAGATGCCGTCGACGCCCGCATTGGTCAGGAAATCGACCAGTTCGAGCGCGCCGGCATAGTCCGCCTCGTGCGTCTTCGGATGGTGCGGCGTGATCGCAGCCGGGAAGACGCCCGCAAGACGGATCTCTCTGGCGGTTTTAGCCATTAGCTCAACGTCAGGCTAGCAGAATAGCGGTAGTGCAGGCATCCAACCAGTTATTCTGGGTTCAATATGAAAGCCTTCTCCGCCATTCTGATTCTTGCGTCCTGCGCGGCGCTCCTGCCTGCACAACAGTCTGCCGCAACGGACCTCAAAACGTTTTCCTCCTCCGCCGATGTGCAGGCGCTCATCGCGAAAGCGAAGGCAGAGCACAAGCCGGGCCAGGCGATTGTGGCGGAGAAAATTCTCTCATTCGCCCCTTACGCGGCGACGCTCGAATACCGCGCGACCGGCGGCAACGCGGCTGTGCATGACAAAGACGCCGAGATGATGTACGTGATGGAAGGCTCCGGCACAATCGTTACCGGCGGCAAAATGAACGGCACGAAAATCGACGGCGGCGAAGCGCGCAAAGTTTCGAAAGGCGATTTCCTCGTGGTTCCGCAGGGCACGCCGCATCAGTTCACTGAATCCGACGGCAACCTGGTGCTGATGACGATCAAAATGCCGCGGTGATATCCGGCCGCCGCACGTACTGAGCTTCCATGGCGGCCGGGTCGCTGACCGCGCCCGCTTGATAACGTTCCACCGCCAACTTCGCCATCGCGCCCGCGAGTTCCGGAGAGACGACCGTCGCCACGCGACCGATGTCGAATCCGGTTGTCATCCACTCGACCGCCCTCTCGCCCACCAGCGCTGCGAAATCGTCCAACCGCGTCACCGTTGGAGCCACGACTTCCCCGCCCGCACGGTCGAACACCGCCGCGAACACCTCGCCCCGGCGCGCGTCAAACACCGGAGCCCGTAATTCCCCGCTCCCGCTCGCCGCCAGCGCCGCGAGATTCGAAATCCCCAGCGCCGGCTTCCCCGCCACCTCCGCAAGCCCTTTCACCGCGGCCAGCCCGATCCGCACGCCGGTGAACGACCCCGGCCCGCATCCGGCGGCATACAGCTCCACATCCGCCAGCCGAACCCCACAGCGCGCGAGCAGCTTTTCCAGCTCTCCGAAAAGCGTTTGGCCGAAACCACCGGGCGATTCCAGCCGCGCCTGTCCCAGAATCCGATCGCCTGCAGCGAGCGCAATACTCCCGATCTCGCCGACTGTATCTACCGCGAGCGTCAGCATTATTTGTTCAGCATGTAATTGCGGTCAATCGAATAGACCTTGCCAAGTCCATTCATCGCGAAGATGCGAATGTGCATTCCCACGGGGTAGCTATCCGAAATATCGGGCGGGATACGGAATGACCCGCCCTGCATCGTTCCGATGATGCGATAGCCGCGCCCGGAAGATCCCACTTCCGCACGCCAAATCCACAAAACATGCTCCAGCGCCTTCGACTGCCGCTTGAGCTTCACCGAAAATTCGAGCGGCGATGAAAGCGAAACCGTCTGGCTGGCGGGGCCGGTGATATCGAACGGCACTTTATCGGGATTGCCCTCGACGTCCTGTAATTGCAGGTCCTGCTCGCGCGATACAAATTTAACGCTCTTCAGCATCCCCGCCTTCGTTCCCTCGCGCGAAATGTGCAGAATCCAGTCGTGCCCCGAATCGGGCGGCGACGCAGTACACGTCTCGCCCTTGCAGGCATCCTTGATCTTCGTATGCTCGCCATTGATGGGATTGACCCATTCGGCGTCGTAACCATGCTTCTCCACCGTCAGAGTCACAGGCCCTGGATGCTCGACATAGATCACATATTCGACGCCTTCGAGTTGCAGGCCGCGTCCGTTATCTACATCGAAAAACGGCTCCAGCTCCCAGTGGCGCGTCGAATTCATCAATTCGTACCAGACCTTCATCGCGGTAGCCGACGCCTCATCCGGAATCACGGCCGCCGGATACTGCCCGTCCATCGTGGAATTCCAGAGGTGATGCCGGAACGCGTCCGCCGTCGAATCTCCGGCGCTGAAATTATTGATCGCGGGCAACGGATAAAGCTGCTGCTCGATTCCGCTGATCGCATCGTCTGACGTCTGATACGAGCGAATCTGCGTCCAGCTCCGGTCCGGCAGCGCGGCGGACGTGACGAGCGTTCTCGTGGTCGCGATGTGATGATAGGTATCCATCGTCTTCAGATAACCGGCGATTTCGGCCAGCAGCGCGGCGCCATCTGGCTCGTTCTCCCAGCCCTCGATTCCGTCCCACACCACATCGAACGCCGAGAGGCGCGATAACGCATAAGTGAACCACTCGCGGCGGTCGTTATCGGACGGAAGCAGTTTCGTCATCACGCCCGGCCCGAAGAACGCGAGATCAATCATGATGCCGTGCTGATTGGCGTACAGAATCTTCTCTTCGGCAGCGCGAAAAAATTCAGGCTTGCGAAAGGAATCCGCCGCCGAGGAATCGACCAGCGTCACCGCCAGATGGTTGAAGTGCTGCACCGCGCGTTGGTCCACCAACGCCTTCCAGCGTGCGGCGTCGATTGCGGCAAAGCCGGGCACAACCCCACCCATGTAGAGATACGGTGTGTAGTTGATACCATCCACGAGCGCGAAGTGATGCAGATTCGCCGGCTGCAGCGAGCCGGGATGCGACGGATTATCGGTCGCCGTGATATCACCCTGCTTACCGGCAAATCCGGCGGCGGTTCCGGTCAGGCGATACGCATGTTTTCCCGCTTCCGCGGGCGTATAGCGAATCACCCAGCGCGTACCGCCATCCCAGAACGCGCGCGCCAGAAACGTATTCGATTTCGGCGAGCGAAATTCGGCCTGGAGATCGAGCGGCTTGTCGGTGGGCGCGCCCGGAACGTCGAAAACCAGCTCGCACGGCGTAAATTCCTGCGTGGGAGGGCAAACAGTCTGGGCAGATGCAGCCGCGCAGGCCACTGCCAGAGCGGCGAACAGCCGGACCTTCATATGTTCAGTGTACGGGTTCGGACCGGTTCGGGTTTCCCCTCAGCCTTTCGACTGTCCGCGATACCACTCCAGCGTTTCGCGCAGTCCGGCTTCGAAAGTCCACTTCGGCGCATGG
>CAZWTH010000201.1:0-5255 GCA_964636715.1 uncultured Solibacteraceae bacterium
TCCTTCGGCCCCGGCGGAATCATCAGCATCGAAGAAGGGCCGGTCAGCCGGAACGCCGGGACCGGATGTGCGCACCCCGCGAGGCCAAGCACAGCGGCAGTCAGAAAAGCAACTGGTGATATCCGAAACATAAAAGCCTGCAAATGGGGCTTGCAAAAGCTCTCCCAATAGTACTAAATAGTTAGTATGCGTCGCAAGAGCACTGTCCTCACACAACAGGAACTGGAAATCATGAAGGTGGTCTGGGAGCACGACACCGTCACCGTCCGGGAAGTATACGAAACGCTGCTGAAGCGGCGGAAGGTCGCGTACACCACGGTGATGACCATGATGAAGATCCTGGAGCAAAAGAAATATCTCAGGAAGAACCAGACCGAGCGGGCGCATGTCTACCGCCCGGCGCAGCCGCGCCACAAGGTGATCGGCGGGCTGGTGCGCGAATTCGTCAACCGCGTGTTCAATGGATCGGCTGAACCTTTGCTGGTTCACCTGGTGGAAGAGCACGACCTTTCGCGTGAAGATCTGGAAGAGATCGCGCTGCTTCGAAATCAGGAGAAGCAAAAGGAAGAGAAGCAGTGAATACGGAACTGATCTGGAGCGACGTACTGGCCTACTCGCTGCAGGTCGGGCTGCTGGTGGGCATCGGCGCCGCCGTTCCGGCATTATTCCGGATTCGCGCCCCACGCGCCCGCCTGCTCTTCTGGCAGATTCTGCTGGCCGCCTGCATTGCGCTGCCCTGGGTGCGCGGATGGAAGCAGGAAGTAGTCGTGAGCGCTGTCAGGCAGATTACTTTTCTCGCTGAGGTGGGGCCGGTCACTGCGGCGCCCATCGCGCCCGGCGCCATTCCTTTCACCGCGATCGCGCTTTGGGCGATCGGCGCCGGCATCGCCATCCGGCTGGGGAATCTTGCCATCGGCCTGATGCGTCTCCGCGCGTATCGCCTCCGCGGGCAGTTGCTGGCGCCGGAGTTCCGGATTCCCGGCATCCCGCGCCACGTCGAAATCATGATCTCGAACGACGTTCCCGGCCCCGTCACGTTCGGCTGGCGCGAGCCGGCCATTCTTCTGCCCGCCCGATTCCCATCACTCAGCGCCGCCATGCGGGAAGCCATTCTCTGCCATGAGTTGACGCACGTAGAGCGGCGCGACTGGCTTTCGAGCCTCGCCGAAGAACTGTTCCGCGCGGCGCTCTGGTTCCACCCCGCGGTCTGGTGGGTGATCGGCGAGATTCACCTCGCCCGCGAACAGGCGGTCGACGAATCGGTTCTCGAAACCACGCAGGCTCGCGAGCCGTACATGGACGCGCTCCTCACCATGGCCGGCGTTGCGCCCGCTCCGCCCGCCGATCTCGCGCCCGCTCCGATGTTTCTGCGAAAGCGGCATCTCAAAAAGCGGCTCATGGCCATCGTGAAGGAGGTTCGCATGAAAAGAATTTCCGGAACGCGGCTGGCGTGCCTGACCGGCGCGGCCATGATGACGATCCTGGCGGCAGGCTGGGTGGTGACCGGCATTTTTCCGCTCGCTGCAGCGCCGCGCTATGCGAACGACGGCGCGGGCGTGACCGTGAATACGGCGGCGGCGCATCTCCTGCATCGCGCTCCCGTGTTCTATCCGGCTGAAGCCCGCGCGAAAGGCATCGAAGGCACTGTAGTGGCGCAGCTCCGTCTCAGCTCCGACGGCGAAGTGGCTGACGCGGCCATTCTGAGCGGTCCTCAGGAACTCCGAAAAGCCGTGCTTGAATCCGTCCTCGCGTGGCATTTCGAAAAATCCGGCGCCGCCTCACCCCAAACGATCAGCGTTCAGTTCGCCAGGCCCGTGGCGACTCTGGCGCAGGCGCCGCCATCTCCGGCCGCCGCTGCGCAGCCAGCCGCCGCCCCGGTGAAAATTCGCCACATCCTCATCAACAATCTGCCGGATGAAATGCGGGACTCGCTTCGTTCGGCCCTGCCCGTTCACGAAGGTGACGACTGGTCGCCCGCCGCCCTCTCGGCAGTCAATCAGACGGCCAGAAGCTTCGATTCCCATCTACAGAGCTCCGTGCAGCGTGATGCCGAGGGGCAGTTCGACGTCGCGATCGGTCTTCCGGCAACGATGGAGATCGCAGCTACGCCGCCGAATCCGGACGACTCGGATGTGATGCATGTCGGACGCGGCGTATCGGCGCCCCAGCTCATCAGCAAGATCGAACCCGAATACAGCGAGGAGGCGCGCGCCGCGAAAATCTGGGGCTCGGTCCTTCTGAGCGTCGTCATCGGCACGGACGGCCGGGCCGCCGATTTCAGGATCGTCAAAGGCCTCGGCATGGGGCTGGACGAAAACGCGATAGCGGCGGTCCAGCGGTGGCAGTTCCGCCCCGGCATGAAGGCCGGCGTTCCGGTAAAAGTCCAGGCGCAGATTGAAGTGAACTTCCGGACTCTCTGAGGAGAATTTCATGGATACGACCCAGACTCTGGGAAACATCACGGCGTACGCGCTGCAGATCGGATTGCTGGTCGGGATTGGCGCGGCGGTTCCCGCGCTGGTCGGATTGCGAAACGGCAGAGCGCCCGCCGCACGGCTGCTTTATTGGCAAGCGCTGCTGATCGCGTGCATCGCGCTGCCGTGGCTGCGTCCCTGGCAAACGGACGTGATCACCGTTTCCCGCGCGGCGCTCGCGGCGGCCACCATCATGACCGGCTCCGCGATTCCGGTTGCGACTCGCTTCTCACTCCCCTCGCCCGCAACTATTGCATTGCTGATCCTGGCCGCTGGCGCCGCTCTGCGCGCGGTCTGGCTGCTGTTTGGATTTCTCAAACTCGCGCGGCGTCGCCGCTGCGGCGTTGAACTGCCGCTGCCTCCCGAATGGACCGGCATGGCCGGCGGCGCTTCCATCATGACTTCGGAGGAAGTGGAAGGACCCGTGACATTCGGCTTCTTCCGTCCCGTGGTTCTGCTGCCCACCCGTTTCCCGGAAATGCCGAAAGCCATGCGCGACGCGATTCTCTCGCATGAGCTCTTACACGTCGCGCGCCGCGATTGGGCATACACGCTGATCGAAGAATTCATCCGCGCCGCATTCTGGTTCCACCCCGCGATCTGGTGGGTGCTCGGCGAAATTCAGCTCGCGCGCGAACAGACCGTAGACCACGCCGTGATCGAAATGACGCGGGCGCGCGACCCCTATGTGGACACGCTGCTCGCCATGGCCGGCGTCGCTGCGCTTGAACCCGATCTCGCGCCCGCGCCCTCATTTCTGCGCCGCCGCCATCTGAAACAAAGAGTCATTGGACTCATCCAGGAGACCCCCATGTCGAAAACGAGAAAGCTGCTTGCCCAAACCACCGCTCTTGGCCTGATGGCGGCCTCCTCCTGGTTTGTTACCGGCGCCATTCCGCTGCATGCGCAATCGCAGATAGCGACAGACGGGCCCGGCGTCACCGTTAATCTGGCTGGCGCACAGATGCTGCACCGCCCGCCCCTGCGCTACCCGGCAAAGGCGCTGGCGGACGGCGTGGAAGGGACCGTCGTGGTGCAGGCGCACGTGGCCGCAAATGGCGAGGTGATCGATGATTCCATCCTCAGCGGACCCGACGCTTTACGGAAAGACGTGCAGCAGGCCGTTCTGAGCTGGCATTTCGATGGTTCGACGGGAAGCGCCAACCGCGTTGTGAACATCACGTTCGCAAAGCCGGCGCAGCCGTCGCAGCCTTCGGTCGCCATGGTTCCCATGACCTCGGCGGCGCCCGCGCCTCCCGCGGTCCGGCTTATCGAGTCGAATGGCTATGCCCTCGCCGTCCCGCCCAGCCCGAAACTCAGCGAGATTGTTGTCGAGGGACTTCCGGAGGAGGCCGCCGATCGGCTGCGCTCCCAGTTGCCGGTGCGTGTGGGCGACGCCTGGACGCCGGATTTGCGTCAGAAGACCTTCGAGGCCGCCAGGAACTTCGACGAACACCTCCTCGTCAGCCTGAACAATACGCCCGGCGGCGCGACGCTTCGCATCTCAGCGCCCGGCGCGGCGTCCAGCCCGCAGACCCACGAGATTCCGGCGGGAGCCCAGAGGGTCGGAGCGCAGGCGCAAGCCGCTATGTTGATCAACTCCGTGATGCCCATCTATCCGCCGCTCGCCAAAATGGCGCGCCAGCAGGGCACCGTCCGGTTGCAAACCGTCATCGGTCCGGATGGCGCGGTGCAGGATCTTCAGGTGTTGCCCGGCGCCCCGCCGCTTCTGGTGCAGGCCGCAATCACGGCCGTGAAGCAATGGACTTACCGGCCCACGCTGCTGAACGGCGTACCCGTAACGGTCGCGACAACGGTTGATGTGAATTTCTCGCTCAGCGACTGAGCTGCCATTTCACGGCGGCGCCACCGCCCGATAGATTAGGTACAAGGCGCCGCAAATGGATTCTCTCCTCTTTCGCATGTTTGAGACCGGCGACGAAACTGCATTTCGCGAGCTGAACGAAGCATGGATCCGTCAGTTCTTCGCCATTGAGCCGAAAGATATGGAAGTGCTCGGCGATCCGGTTCGACACATTCTCGATCGCGGCGGCGAGATCGTGATGGCGCTGCTGGATGGAAAGCCCGTCGGCTGCTGCGCGCTGCTCGCGATGCCGGAACGTTGCTTCGAAATCGGCAAGATGGCCGTGGCGGAAGAACTTCGCGGCCACGGAATCGGACGCGGTCTGCTTGCGCAGGCCATCCGGCGCGGACGCGAGCGCGGCGCGAAACGGCTCTACCTCGAAACCAGCACGAAGCTGCCCAATGCGATTCACCTCTACGAATCGCAGGGCTTCCGCCATCTGCCGCCCGAACGCGTTCAGCCGTCGCCCTACACCAGATCGGATTTGTACATGGAGATGTTTCTCGAATGACAATGCGCCTGATTGCAATCGCCCTCACCGCCGGGTCGCTCCTCGCGCAGACCGGCTTTGAAGCCGTTTCGATCCGCCCCGGCGACCCTTCAACAGGAGCCAGGGCCATACACGGCGGCCCCGGCAGCTCCGATCCAGGCCTCATGACAATGCGCAACATCGACTTGTCCAGCCTCGTCGAGATGGCGTACGGTCTCCATCACTATCAGCTCTCCGCTCCCGGCTGGCTAAACTCGACGCGCGTCGATATCTCCGCGCGCGTCCCGCACCATTGAAAACCTCCCTCGGATTACGCGGGACTCTCGCCAGTCGCAAGCGTGATGTCTACCTTATAGCCCAGTTGGCGTAGATTCCGTACCAGACGGGCGGCGCGCTTTCTTGCAGCCTGTGGATTGATTCTGGTTCC
>CAZWTH010000202.1:0-14701 GCA_964636715.1 uncultured Solibacteraceae bacterium
GAATCCCTCAACTCAAAGATTCAGTGGGTGAAATATACCGCCCGCGGCTTCCGCAGCACCCGCAACTTCGTAACCGCCATCTACTTTCACTGTGGCGGCCTCGACCTTATGCCGTCCACCCACTAAATTGCCAGAATGCCCCGAAAAATAGAGTCATCACTCAAACACATTTGCTCAAGAAACGACGATACTAGCTTGACGGCTTACACATCGAAGATGAGCTTGGCCAGACCGGCAGCGATCCATTTTCAAATTGAATCCACAATTCTTCGTCCCCCTGCGTGGGGCTTGGGTCAGTAACCATTTGCATAACTCCTATCCCGATGGCCGCCGCAGCTCCGACCTCCGCCAAACCGGTGAACACGAGAGCCCCTCCTACTAGGAAACTGATGCCAGCATTGAGGAGCCAGTTATCCGATTTGGCCGCTTTCTGAAAAGCCGCAGAGGCACCCTGATCGAGAAATAATGAAAAACCCTTTTCGAAAGCTGAAAAGCCAGTAGGATCAGAATAGCGGAGAGGATTATTTTTAACGAATGAATATCTTGAAAATCTTTTCCCGTCGGTCGTGTTCAGATCGGGGTCTCGCTGCAGGAAGCGACCGCTATCGGGGTAATAACTTCGCGCGCGGAAATAGTAGTAGCCGCTCTCGCCATCAAGTTCGCGGCCACTGAAACGAAAAGCGGTGAATGAATTGGCTCCTCCGATGCTCGATGCGCCAAAGGCTGAATATTGCCAACTGCTAATAATAGACCCGGAGGCGTCAGAGAGACCGACGACACTTTGCAGGCCATCCTGATGCGCAAATAACGAGTTGCTTCCGTCCGAAAGAAACAACAGATCGTCCAGATTCCCCGTAGCGTAGGTTTGAGATCCCGTGGAATTCGCGGTCTGCAGTAGATTCAATCCATCGTAAAGATAATCCGTAACCTGTCCGTCAACGATTTTTTCAATTCGCCTCCCCAGCGGGTCGTATTTGTACTGCGCAGACAAACCACCTTGCTGTTGCACTCCAATCAGATTATTCGCGGAATCATATGTGTGGCTTATCACTCGATCCGCTCCTGCTGCCTTCAGAACATTGCCGCGCTGGTCGTACGTGTACGCGATACCGGCGGCGGCTATAAGCTCAGTGGCGGCGTCGTAGCTATATTGATCACTTCCAGATGTAACCCGATTGTTGGCATGGTCGTATGAATAAGTTTCCGTACCGCCGCCGGGGTACGTAACCCCGGTCAACTGGTCTAACGAGTCATACGAATATTGCTCTGTTCCTGAAGCATCGGTGACGGCAGTACGGTTTCCGGCGTTGTCATATACATAGTTGAATGCCGCGATCTTCGCTCCTTTTGAATCCACATGCTGAACAGAAGTGATGCGATTGCTCGCATCATAGCCGTAGGTAGCCACTGTTCCGTTCGAGAAATCAATTCTGGAGCGCCGGCCATCTGCATCATATGAAATCGACGCACTCTGGCTATTCAGGCCCGAGACACGCGTCAATCGTCCGTCGGGATCATACGCATAGTTCAGCGCAGGACCGGCCGGAGTTGTGAGAGTCGTTACATGGCCGGCTCGATCATATCCGTACGTGAGTGGAGCGCTAAAACGAGAATCTGTGGCGGAAATCAACCGCCGCGCAGGATCATACGTGTTTGTTACCCGTACATTCTGGTTCTCCATGGCTGCAATGTCTCCATTCGCCGTATACGAAAACTGATCGGCCTGACCCGTAGACTGTGTGCGATTCAGCAAGCGGCCCACCCCATCGTATTGATAGGTGATCCAGGTACCATCCGGGGCATTGGACCGTATAAGCCGTCCTGCCGCATCGTAGTCGAGACGTGTTGTATTTCCGAGGGGATCCGTCGAGGACGTCTGAAGCCCGCGGTAGTCGTAGCTGAATTTCCAGACGCCCCCATTTGGATCCGTGTAGGAATTAGCCGAAGGCTCCGGCGAACTGCACGTGCAAATTGGCGACACATAGCTCATGGTTGAAATATTGCCGGCTGGATCGGTGGTCGCGGTGATACGTCCTGCGCCGTCATATCCGTATTGCTGAGTGTGGTTCAACGGATCGGTCACGCTCACTAACTGCGCATCGCCATTATAAGAAAATGTCGAGGTGAGGTTGAGCGGATCGGTCTGAGAGACAACGTTGCCGTTTAAATTGTAAGCACGCGTGGATTGGCTCCCGAGCGCATCTTTACCTCCGGTCACCCTGCCCAGAGGATCGTAACTCAATTCCGTCGTATTTCCCAGTGGAGTTGTAACGCCCGTCAAATCAGCTCCGGTCCACGTCGTCTTTGTCATATTGCCATTGCCGTCAGTGCTGGATACTAACCTGCCGGTCGAATCGTAGGTGAAGCTGATGGTGTTGCCGTTGGGGTCGGTGCGTGAGGTGAGATTACCTTTAGCATCGTAAGAGTATATGTTTTTGTTTCCTAAAGCGTCGGCTGAACTGGTGACCTTATTGAAGACAGGATCATACGTGAATTGCCGTTTGCCGCCAAGAGCGTCTGTTGTGCTCAGTATGTTTCCCAGTGAGTCGTATTGCACGGTCGTCGTAAAGCCGAGCTCGTTTGTTTCGCTGATCGGCTGGCCCGCGGCATTCACCTGTCGACTGACCGTATTTCCATCGGGTTTAATCGTCTTGACGATATTTCCATTGCCGTTGTATTCGTAGATCGTAGTTAAGCCCAGGTAGTCGATCAGCATCGTTTGATTTTGCAGCGGCAGGTAGTAAAAGCGCAGCTCGCTTCCGCCGCGGTCGATCGTCTTGGCGATTTTGTGGTTCGAATAATATTCATACTGGATCGTATCGCCCTCCGGAAACGTGATGGCCGTAAGACTCCTCAGATTTGCCTGGGACAAGTAGGCATACTTCGTTGTATTCCCTGCGGGATCTGCGCTCGACGCCAAATTGCCGGCGGAGTCATAGGTGTAACGAGTGACTCGCCCGGAATTGTCGGTAATGGACGAGACCAGCCCGCCCGTGCTATACGAGAACGTAAGCGATCGGCCGGAGGGCGCGGTCACGGTAGACAGATTGCCGCCTGAATCGTGGGTCAGACGGAGTACATTCCCGTTGCGGTCTGTCTCTGTTTGCCAGATCCCGTTTGCGTCAAATCGATAACTGATCCCGTCTTTGGTACGGATCGTGTATCCGGCGCTGTCTTTTGTCAACTGAGAAAACAGGTAGGGGGGCGGAGTGAAGCTGGCGCCGGAACGCGCAAACAGAGAGGAGGTCCCGCTGCCGTCGATGTAGTAAACGCCCTCGGGCGCTTCACGGACGCTCTGGTTGTAAGTATGAGTCCAGCCGTAGCCGAATGGTCCGGAGTGAAAGGTCTGGCTGTTGTAGGTACGAGTCAAGTCCAGCGGAAACCACGGATCAGCGATATCAAAATCGGTGAGTTGATGGTACATATTTCCATTACTGAGCGTGACGGGGTTGCAACCTACGGATTTGCCGTACGTAGTCTCAGGGTCCCCGGTAGTTCCAGGATAAAACGCATCGCCGGTGATGTCATTGCTTTCAGTAGACTCGCCCCCACCCGCGCTGCTGGAAATAATATAACCATACCCGGGCGGGTTTTCTTCGATCCAGACAAATCCCGTCCAGTTATTTAGATGCACGGGAGCCTGATTGATGAGGACTTCGTATCCTTCATCCACGTCCTGTTTCACCTCCTGAATGAGCGAGGCGCTGGCGCCCTGCAAACTTGCGATTGCCGAAGACTCGTTCGTTTTCGTGATATCGAGGACCGGGATATTGTTCTGATAGGCAAGATAGAGTCCTTTAATGGTTGAAATCCCCGGCGTGAAGACAAGTTCCTCCCAAAGCTCGTGTTCCAGGCTGGAACTCGTCATCGCCGCTACCCGCGCCGCGTCGGACCACACCGCGAGAGGGCGCCCACTGAGATCGTAAAGAGTATCGGTGGCGCCTTTCACATCGATCAAAGTGCTCGCCGGCGTGATGACGAGAGGCTTGCCGAACAGATCGATTTCCTGCAACCCGCTAATGGTCGCTCCTTCGGAGGGGCCGTCGAGGCGGACGCCGAGCTGGAGCGGCGCCGCGACTCGCTGATCTTCGGTCATGACGCGGGAAAAATACCGCCAACCCGCAATACTCAGCATTTCTCCTTCGAGGGGATCGCTGGCGGAGACCGTTCGCGCCGATACAGCCGCCAGATAGGCGTCCATTCTGCTTTCCAGGAACGCTTCGCTGATCTGGTTGGCGCTCAGGCAGATCGCCATTGTTCCGCCCATCTGAAACTGATGCTCGCTGGCTCCCACGTTCACATTCAACTGAGATCCGGGAGTGATTGCGCCCGTCCCCGTCTGAACGGGAGAACCATTGAGCAGGAGCTGCGGAGTCAGATGAACCAGGAAAGCGGGTGCATTATCCAGCCCGCCATAACTCTGAATCAGTTGAGCGTCCGCCGGCGTGGAAGGCGCCCAACTCAGGACTATGCTCTGTTGCGCCACGCTTGGAATCGCCGCACTATACGCGAGTAATGGAACTGAAGAAGTTGCTTCCGTGACCGAAATATTCAATTGATACGCGAATGAAGAGATCAACGCGGCGCCGGTCAGCGGAGCTCCACTAATGTCGTAAGGCAGCGCAGACGGGAGTTCACCGGAGTTATCCGGGACGATAGCGGTTGTCACCGAGGCATCCGATACGCCCAGGCCGGGATACTGGGCCTGAACCGCGGACGCGATACTTTCTAAATAGACTTCGTCAGCAGGGACAGTTGCCTGCTTCTGAAGATACGCAATTCTGTCAAAAGCCGGGGGAGCGATACTGACTCCCTGATGGATGCTCAACGGTTTGAAACTCGGGTCAAGGTCGACCCAGTGCGGACCGCTTCCCATATCGACCCACGCCTGCGCCCAGATTTGGCTGACAGCGATCGTGTCCCCCTGAATCGCTGACTGGGTCATATTGGCAATCACGCTCTCAGCCCCCTGCGCATTCAGCGTTCCGGTCCAGCTCTGAGCATCGGTGAGCGGAATGAGCGCAACGCCGCTGGCATATCGCGCGGGGATATTGGCTGCGCGCAGAAGAGCGATGAGAAGAGTCGCCTGTTCGGTGGGATTGCCCGACTTCGAGTCGAGGACGCCGCTCGAATTCTGCATCAGCCGCCGGTGCGTCAGCAACGAAACCCGGTTTCTGACAAAGGCATAAATCTGCTGCGGAGAATTACCGAGTTCATTTGCCTGAGCCTTCATTGCCGGAGTGATCTGGACGAACTCAGACGCCGCGAGGTCATCGGTCGACGGTGAATCGTCGTGAGGCAACGCACGGGCCGGCCGCAAGAACCGCATCGGAGGGGTCTGTTGCCCCGGATGCTCACTACGCACGAGCGTTCCGGAGGGCACGCTGGAGATAACTGGCGCCGGAATTCGGGTGGATTGATCTGAAAGGAGCGTATCGAGCGCAGCCTCGGCATCTGACGAAAATCCGACCCGTCCCGCCGCGGTGATTGCCTCGCTGAACCTGTTCTCGAACTGACGCTGTGCGTCACGAAGAAGAGGCAGTTTAGCCTCCAGATGATTCCGTCTCAAATGAGTTTCAGCCTGCGCAAACCAGGAACGGGAGTGGGCGCGAATTCGGTCCAGCGCGGCGGGGATTTCGGAATGAAAACCGGCGGCAAGGGAGGACCTGAATCTTGCTGAATGCAGTGTGGTCCGCGTAGATGCGCGAAACGCGCCCCACTCCCTGGCCAGATCCTGAAGAGATGCAGACGCAGGATCAGTTGGCCGCACTCCACTGAGCGCCTGTGCGCGCGCGTGGCTCTTCCCTACATTCGTCAGCTTGGTTCGGAATTCCTGCGAGGAAGCCGCCGCCGCGAACGGCTCAACAATCAGCATGTAGGAGAGAAAGATTGCGATGCTCTGTTTCATGAAATGGTCCTCTTCGATGCTTCTGTCACTGAACGGTAACAAGGCTCGGCGGCGTCTGAACATCACCGACCGAAGCCTGCACGATCTGGTCACCGGGTGGAACCGATGGCACGGTGAGATTGAACTGGAACAGACCAGCCTCGGTGATTCCAATAAACGAAGCAGGCGCCACTACTCCGCCGATTGTCACCTGAATCGAATTTGCCGGCGATGCGGCGCCGGAATATGGCTCACCGGCGCCAATAAAGGGTTTCGTTGCGCCAAAGCCAGTGCCAAAAAGCACGAGCGTCTCTCCGGCTTTCACCGGGCGAGTATTGAAACCAAATGCTCCCGAAGGACCCACCAGATCATAGGTCCCGTTGCCGTAGGCCCCGCTCCCGTCAGGCGTGGGAATGATACCGGCTGCATGTTTCACGTCCGGCAGCAGGCTGAAAGACGGACCTGCGTCAACCAGCGTGACGGTGGATGTGACGACGCCAAAAGGATTCTTCACTGTAACCGTTACCGGTCCCCTGTGGGTATCGTCCGGCGCCTGCGCGTTGATCTGCGTCGGGCTCACAAGCCACAGATAAGCGCGCTTGCCATTCACTGTAACCGTAGTATTTCCGAGTGAAACAGGAAAGTCGTTGTTCCACACAAACGAGTCGGCAGCAAGATTCGCCCCGTATATCGAAAACCAGGAGCCGGGCTGGATCGCGTTGATCGTGCTGTAGATGGGCACAATTCCTCCGGGATTGATGGATGGAACGGGGTTCGGCGCGGAGACAGTTTCGGAGACCGTCACTGCTGCAAGCCCGGTAACCGTGGCCTGCAGAACCACCGGACCGGGCTGACTGCCCAGCGTGATGGCAACGCTGGCGTACCCGCTGTAGTCCGTCACGACCGAAGTCCCGCTGAGCGTCGCGGAGCCGGATTGAACCGCGAATTGAACCTGAATTCCCGGGAGAGAGACTCCATTCGCCGCCGTTACCTGAACGGCAAAGAATGTTGGAAGCGCTGCTCCAGGCGCCCCGGTCTGATTGGCGCCCGAGGCCACCTGAAGTTGAACCGGATTCACCGGCGTGAGCAATCGGATCCGATTCGAGTAGCGGTCGCCGAGATAGATGTTGCCAGCGGAATCGACGCAGACACCAGCGGGGCTCGGTACATTCGCGCTCGCCGCCAGACCGCCATCCCCCGTGAACGTTGTGTAAAAGCCCGGCCCGCCGACCAGATAAGTCAACGAGCCCGTGGAGGCATTCACACTCGCAAGGTCGAAGCCCTGATAAGCGATCAGGAGATTGCCTGCCGTATCAAACGCAAGTCCGAGTGGCGCGCTGACACCGACTGACGTCGCGGCGCCTTCGACCTCAGACGTCGTTCCATCACCCGCGTAAGTATGAATAATGCCGGAGCTGTCGACTCGGCGGACGCGGTTATTGCCCGTATCGGCAATATAGAGATTGCCCTGACTGTCGAAAGCCAGTCCGGCGGGAGCGTTCAGTTGAGCCTTGGTAGCGCGGCCTCCATCACCGGAGTAGCCTGCGCTGGCCCCTCCTGCAAACACGGTCGCGGCGCCGGAGGCGAGGTTAATTTTGGCGATGCCACTGACGCCGGAGTCAGACACATACAGATTCGTCTGGGCGCTGTCGAGTGCAAGAAATGTCGCGTTGGAAAAACTGGCGGCAGGCGCGACCGTCGTCAGCCTGCCTGCCGAATCAACCTTTCGTATCTTTCCATTGCCGGTATCGGCAATATAGATATTCCCTGCCTTGTCTGCTACCACTCCGGCGGGTACTTCTAACGTCGTTGCGATTGCCGTCGCTCCCTCCTGCGGAGAACCAAACGCCTGACAGATTCCGGCGACAGTGCTGATAGCGCCCGAGCTGTCGACTCGTCGGATGCAATGGTTGTCGGTGTCCGCGATCAGCAGGTTGCCGTTCGCATCTAAGCTGACTTGTCCCGGATAGTCCAGCAGCGCGGAAGAAGCCGGACCGGTATTTCCTGCGAAGGTACCTAGCCCGGCGAGCGTCGAGATCGTCCCATTCACAACAGCCCGTATCCGGAAGTTGTACGTGTCGGCAATAACGATGTGATGATCGGGTGTCGCGGTGATTGCTTTAGGAAGGTTGAGCTGGGCTGCGGACGCCGGCCCGTTATCGCCGAAAAACGCCTGCCGTCCGGTACCCGCAAAAGTAGAAATGATCCCGGTACCGAGGTCAACTCTTCTAATAACCATGTTGTACGTGTCGGCAATGTACAACTGTTGGGAATCCACAACGACCGCAAATGGATAATTCAGGCGGGCAGCGGAGGCCTGGGCGCCGTCGCCGGAGTACCCGGACGCTCCCGTGCCCGCGACTGTTGTAATCGTGGAACTTGTGGAGATACGGCGAATTTTGTGGTTCGACTCGTCAGCGATGTAGATATTGCCTGCGGAATCCACTGTCAGGTTCCGCGGATTATTGAAAAGCGCCTGGGCAGCGGGACCACCGTCGCCCGAATTCCCCGCATTCCCGCCGGCGAGCGTCTGGATAACCTGAGTCGTGGGGTCCACCAAGCGAATTCGGTTATTCGCCGTGTCGGCGATGAGAATGCGACCAGTCCCGTCAATTGCAACACCATACGGGTAATTCAGCGATGCGGCGTTCGCGGGTCCGCCATCGCCGGAGAATCCAGCAGTGCCGTTCCCGGCGACGGCGTGGATAATCCCTGAGGGATCGATCATCCGAATCCGATTATTCTGCGTGTCCGCGAAATAGAGGTTGCCTTTGGAATCGATCGCGAGGCCTGTGGGACCTCTGAGATGCGCTTCATTCGCCCGGCCTTCGTCGCCGCTGTAGCCCGATGTATTCGTACCCGCGACAACCGTAATCGTTCCGGATGGCGTAATCTTTCGGATCTGATTGTGGTTGGTATCGGAAACATAGACGGCGCCGTCCGCCGCGGCGACTGTGCCTCCAGGATAGGCCAGAAGTGCCAGCGCGGCGGGCCCACCGTTCCCCAGGTTTGCGTTACCCGCCCTGGTCGAGATCAGATAGTTCTGCCGAACCGTCTGAGCGTATGCAGACACTACGAGAGCCAAACAAATGAACAGAATTTTCATGGGTTGCCAACGCCACCCGGCGATGATTTCAAGTATTGTAACGTACCGACAACGAGATGGTTTGATAATTTCGTTACATTGCGTACGTTTTCATGCCACTACGAAAGAGGTAGCTATGGGGAATAAAGAGAGTCGACAGAGTCGGTTGACCGGATGAAATTCCGCGCGGGCCCGAACGGACCGAAATCAAACCGATCAGGCGTTTCCTCAAAGGAGATCGACGAGCAACCGGCTGATCGATGCAGTTTTGTCCACCGGAACTCCGCGGACCCTATGCCCCATACCCCAGCGGCAACTGAAAACTCTCCCCCAGATAAATCCGCCGCACTTCCGCATCGCCCGCCAGATCGTCCGGACTCCCGCTCCGGAAAATCTTCCCCTCATTAATGATGTACGCCCGGTCCGTCACGCTCAGCGTCTCGCGCACATTATGATCCGTCACCAGGATGCCAATCCCCGATTTCTTCAAATCAAGAATAATCCGCTGCAGCTCCAGCACCTGAATCGGATCGATCCCCGAGAACGGCTCATCCAGCAGCAGAAAACTCGGATCGATCGCCAGCGAACGCGCAATCTCCACGCGCCGCCGCTCGCCACCCGAAAGCACGTACCCCTTGCTCCGCCGCACCGTCCCCAGTCCCATCTCTTCAATCAGGCGATTCATCTTCTCCCGGCGCTCGCGCCGCGAAAGCGGCCGCGTCTCCAGAATCGCCATCAGATTATCTTCTACAGTTAGCTTGCGAAACACCGAGGGTTCCTGCGGGAGATAACTCACTCCCAGATTCGCCCGCTGGAACATCGGCACATGCGTCACGTCCTTGCCGTCCAGCAGAACCTTTCCCGAATCAGGACTGACCAGTCCAACCACCATGTAGAACGACGTCGTCTTCCCCGCCCCGTTCGGCCCCAGCAGCCCCACAATCTCGCCGCGATCCACCGTGAGCGACACGTCATTGACCACACGCCGGCCGCGATACGACTTCGCAATCTCCACCGTTTCGAGCGTCTTCATCGGCCTTCGGACCTAGGACTTTCCTCGAAGAATGTGGCCTTCAATTTTCTGCTTCGGCGCGCCGTCGAGCACAAGCTTGTCGTCATTGGTGAAGTAAGTGATCTTCTCGCCCTGCGTATCTCCCCGCGAAGAATCCTTCAGGTAAGGACGCCCGCCGGTCAGAACAATCTTCCCCTCTTCTGTATAGTATTCGCCATGCTCGCTTGTCCCGATTCGCTGCCGTCCGGGGAAGTTCTGCACAATCTCCACCTTGCCGTCCGCGCTCGCCCGGTCAATGCGTGAATCCGGCGTCTTGCCATTCACCGGCTTACCGTCATTCAGGAACGCCTGCAGCGTCGCGCACTTCACCGTGAGCGCCTGCCGCGTCAGCGTCACGCCGCCGGTATAGACCGCAAGGCGGTCCGCATCTGTATAAACCATCTTCTGCGAACGGATCAGCGTCGGCGGCGGCACGGCGCCCGGCTTGCCATCCGGCCCGGGTTTGGGAGAATCCTGCAACTGCGAGAACACATGACCGTCCGCGGTCAGTTGCTTCTTCTTCCGCTCGATATCCACCTGATCCGCCTGGATCCGGCTCCCGCCCTGCCACACCTGCGCGTTGCCGATGTAATGGAACTGCTCGCCGCCCTTCTCGGAAATCACGTGATCGGCCTTGCCCTGCATTGCCTCACTGGGGTCGAGCATGCCGCTCCCTTGCCCGGAGGCCTTCCCGTTTGGCTTATCCGTGGAAACATGCGTCGTCGCCACATTTCCCCGCGCATCGAACTCATCCGTCTTCTGATCGATCCGTATGTGGTTCGCATCCGTGGTTCCCGAATCGTCCGCCACGCGCGCGTGCGCGTCGAGTTCCATCAGGTTCTTCGCGTTGTCCATGACTGCCGTATCCGCCTGCGCCTTGCGCACGCCTTCGGAATAATGGAAATTGCCCGCCTGCTGGATCTGCTTCACCTGCCCTTTATCGTCGAACGCCACATCCATCGTGCGGCTGCTGGTCACCGCAATATCCTTTGCCGATTTCGGCTTCTCTTTCCTCGTGAGCTCAGCCTGAGAGGGATGCGTCTCGGTCGAAGCCGTGTCGGCGTGAAAAGCCTGGATCGTGTTGTCCGCGCCGTATTTCGCCGTCATCCGGTCCGCTTTCACCAGACGGCGTGATCGCGTGGGCTGGTTCGGCAGGAACTCCATCGTCCCCGGCGCCAGCGTACTCACGTGGTCCAGATCCTTGCCGTCCGGTTTCATGAACACATCCACGCTGTCCGAATGCATCACCTTGGCGTCATCGAGCGGTTCTTTCCCCACCGCGATGGGTTTCGATTCCAGTGTCGAGTTTCCACGCGCCTGCGCCGAGCTGAGAACGCTGTCATCCGCGGTCGCCGCGAAAAAGAGATTGATGCGCGCGGCGCCCATCGAGGTTTCAGCCGTCTTCGCGTGCGAGATCAGCCGCGCGTTGCCGGTCCCCTCCATCTTTTCCACTTCCCCGTGCTCGTTGTAATACGCCCGCAGCAGATCGGCCGAATACTCCAGATTCCGGCCGTCCTTCTTGCCCTTCTCCTGATCCACGCCATGCGCGGAGGGCGCTTCAATGTTGTCGATTCGCGTGGAATTTTGTCCGTCCGGCCCCATCTCCTTCTTCAGATGAACAACCGTGGTTCCCGCCTGCATTACCGTCTGATCGCGCGTCAGCTTAGACCAGGGGCCGAGCGTCACTGTGGCCGCGTCTTCTTTGTAAACCAGGTCGTCGGTCTCCACCTTCATCGGACGGCCCTTCGGATCGTGGCTCTTCAAATTCAGGACGACGCCGTTCGTGAGATGGATCTCGTGCGTCAGCGGGTCGTAGGATGCGCCGCCGCTCACGCCATCACCGCCCGCGAATACGAAGGTGGTGCGCTTATCGGTCTGCGCCACCCCGGTCTCGCTGTCGTAATTGATGCCCGCTGCTTTGATGGACGTCAGTTGACGCTTCGGCTCACCCTCGGCCGGAACGTCGAGCGTAATCTCCGCCTCGCTGTCCGTCTTCAGTTTGTGATTGTCGTTATCGAAGTCGGCGTAATCGGTGTGAACGCGGTCGTAAGTCTTGCCGCTCGGCGTATAGACCCGAAGCGCGATATCTTTCAGGTGTACCGTTCTGCCGTCCGCCGAAAGCTGGTACCCCTCAGCCGTAACATCCAGGTTGGGCTTACCATTCGTGCTCTGTCCCCATTCCCAATGGAGCGCGGTCGCCCGGTCTTCCTTTGCCATTGCGGGTGGCAATGGGCGCTGATGGGCCTTCTGCGACTGACGTGCGACCCGATACACCTGAAAAACGCCGGCTGCGACCAGGGCGATCACGACCAGCAGGAGCCAGCGCAGACTACGCATGTATGAAATACCAGTTTAGCGCCAAAGGCCCCAAAGGGCTGGTTTACACTGAAATTTCCCATGCAATCCAGCCTTGTCTGCTTCAACGCCGCCTGCCGCGCGCACTACGGCATCGGCGAAGTCATCTATAACTGCCCGAAATGCGGCGGCCTCCTCGAAGCCCAGTATGACTTCACGAACGTCGATCCGGCGGCCATGAAGCGGACGTGGCGCGAACGCCGCATGTCGAATGCCCCGCTCGATCAGAGCGGCGTGTGGCGTTATCGCGAGCTGTTTCCTTTTGTGGAAGCCTCGGCCAACGTCGTCACGCTGCGCGAGGGCAACACCCCGCTGCTGCAATCGAAGCGCGCGGCGGAGTACGGCGGCCTTGCGAACATCACATTCAAGCACCAGGGCTTCAATCCGACCGGGTCTTTCAAAGACAACGGCATGACGGCGGGCGTGGCGCAGGCGCGCAAGCTCGGCATGAAGCGCGTGGCGTGCGTCTCGACCGGCAACACCTCGGCATCCATGGCCGCTTACGCCAGCGCCGGCGGACTCGACCCGCTGATCTTTATTCCGAATGGCAACATCTCTTACGGCAAGCTCGCGCAGGCCCTCGAGTACGGCGCGAAGACTTTCCAGGTGGATGCGAATTTCGATCAGATCCTGGCCCTGGTTCGCGTGCTGACCGAAAAGCTCGGCATCTATCTGCTGAACTCTATCAATCCGTTCCGTATCGAAGGCCAGAAGTCGATCGTGATCGAGATGATGGACCAGCGCGACTGGAAAGTACCGGATTGGGTCGTGCTGCCCGGCGGCAATCTTGGGAACGTGTCGGCGTTCGGCAAGGGCTTGCGGGAGATGAAGGCGCTCGGCTTTATCGACAAGCTGCCGCGCCTCGCCGTCATCCAGGCGAAGGGCGCGTCGCCGTTCTACGAGTACATGAAGGCGACGTCGAAGGGCTTCAATGCCGAGGTCCATCCCGAGACCCTCGCGACCGCCATCAAGATCGGCGATCCCGTGAGCTGGCCGAAAGCGCAGTTCGAAATCGAGACGTCGAATGGCGCGGTGGAAAGCGTGACGGAGCAGGAAATCGCCGACGCGAAGGCCGTCATCGGCGCCAGCGGCATCGGCTGCGAGCCCGCCTCGGCGGCGACGCTGGCGGGGATACGCAAACTGAAGCTCGATCGCGACGCCGACGTGGTCGCGGTGCTGACCGGCAACGTCCTCAAGGACCCGGATTACATCTACCGCTATCACACCGGCCAGTTGAAGGCCCCGGACGATTCGCCAATCAAACCGAACTTCGGCAACGCCCCGATCGTCGTTCCGAACGACGCCGCGAAAATCACCGAGCTATTGCGCTAGAGAGTTCAGCCAGGGTCATCAGCCCGGGGTGATAGAGCGTCACTTTACCGGCGGCGTTGATGAGGACGAGGGTCGGCGTGGTGCTGACTCCGTATCGCGTGAAGTTCACCTCGCTGAGCGGGATCTCCACATTGCCGAGCCCGGAGTAATACTGATGGAACACGCGCACGATGTACGGCGTCTCGACCGCGGGGGCCGCATCCTCACCGCCCCCGACGTAACCGTAGTGCTGCGTCGGCGCGATCACTTCGAGGCCGCGCGATTTGAACACCGCCTGGATGCGCTGGATGATCGGGATCTCCTGTTTGCAGTCCGAGCACCAGTGCGCCCAGAAGAAGAGCAGCACCGGATGACCGAGGTGCGCGCTCAGCGGGCGCGGCTTCGGGCCGATTAGCCCCCGCGTCACATCGAGCGGCGGCGCAGGCTTGCCTTCGAGCGTGAGCAGATTGATGTTCTTCTGGATGCGCGGATTGATCGAGGTGGTCTTCCACTTCGCCAGCTCCGCATTCAGAAACATCATCGCTTCATCGCGCCGGCCGAGGCGCGTGAGCGCCTGCGCGCTGACTTCAATCGAAGCGCCGAGCGCGATCGGGAGGCTTGGATCGCTATCGAGCTTACGGACGCCGAGTTGCTTGAGCGACAGTTCGCGGACTTCGGCTGCGTTATCGAGCGCGGCCTGATACTTCTTCGCCTGCAGGTCGCCGCGGCCAATCCATGAATACGCCTCCAGGTACTCGGGCGTCATCCCACGCTGGTCGCGGTACATCTTCAGGACCGAATTGGCTGTCCTGAAATCGCCGGCCATCGCGTACTGGCCGACGGTGGCGGTGAAAACGGAAGTTCCTGACGCCAGGGAGCCCGCAATGAGCGCGAGGAGCGCCGCTCTACGAAGAGGCATGGTGCAGCGGAGCGGCCTTTTCAAACTGAATCGCAGAGTTGCTTTCCTTCTCGGCTTCTTCGAAGCGGCCCAGCGCGCGCAGCGCCCCCGCCG